>JAUXBV010000140.1 GCA_030619215.1 Fibrobacterota bacterium
GAATCATGGCCAGGCGCGGCGGTATGGCAGTAGGGGTAACCTACAGTATCTTCTTCTTTGTCATGTTCTGGGTGTTTCTCATTGGGGGCGAAAACCTTGCAGACAGGATGATAGTCCCTCCTGGTTTGGCAATGTGGTCATGCAATATCATCGTCGGAATATTCGGCATTATTCTCACTTTGAGAATGGTTCGCGAATCTACCTTTATCAATTATGAGCCTCTTGTCAAGTTCTGGAATAAAATCACCGCTAAAAAGAGGCCTTCCAAACCGCGGAAAAGGCCCTTCTCAAATATTATAATCCGTTTTCCTACCATTATCCTGAGCAAAACAGTCGGCACCCTTCCCTCATATCTGATCCGCAGTTTCTTTTCAAAAGCGATTGCTGTATTTATTTCCCTGATTGTTATTTTCATCGTTGTCGATTATATCGGCAACCTTAAACTGTTTGAGGCAGCAGTTTTCAGTGACATTCTACTTTACTACTGGTATTACCTTACGTGGTTCATCGGTATAATAGCCCCAATCGGCATTCTGCTCGCCTCAATGTTTGCAATGGGCTCAATGGCAAAGCACAGTGAACTCACCGCCATTAAAGCAGCCGGTATAAGTGTCCGCCGGTTAACTTTGCCAATGCTCTTTCTTGGTTTATGCCTTTCAATAGCGACGTTTTACTTTGGCGAGAAATTCCTGCCGCAGGCAAATGATAACCGCAAACAGCTCCGGGAGGATTTTCGCGCCGGAAGAAGGGCGGCCAGGGGACTTTCGAGAAGCAACATTTTTAAAGGCCTTAAAAGAAATTTCTACTTCTTCGGCAACAAAAACACTGCCTACCGTTTCGGAGAGTTCAGGGTCGAGCCGCAGCAGGCGAGAAAAGCGAGGCGGGAAAAGTTCTCAAAAAACAAAATTATTGAAAGGGTGGAAGCTGAAAACCTTGTTTATAACGGTGACAGAAAATGGTCTTTTATTAACGGCCATATGAAATCTTTTGATAATATCAGTTTCAGCATGACCTCTTTTGATACGTTAACGGACTCAATACTAAAAGCCACCCCGGAAGAAATGGTTGCACGTATTAAAAGCATCGATGCCATGAGCTACTGGGAATTAAAGGACCTTTTGGAAAAAGCAAAAATGCGGGGAGAAAAGACTTCTATCTATCAGGCGGATCTTCAGTTCAAGATAGCACTCCCCTTTGTTAACTTTATCGTAATATTACTTGGACTCTCTATTGCCGCCCGTTCCGGGCGAAAAGGCGGAATTGCCGGTTTCGGTATCGGCCTGGGGCTTGTTTTTACCTTTTGGATACTTTCCCAATTTATCCTTGCCCTGGGGAAAAATGAGACATTGCCGCCGGAAGTGGCTGCATGGGCGGGCAATGCCATCTTTTTTATTATTGGAATTGTTCTTTACCAAAGGGCTTCGCGGTGAATAAAGCACAGAAAAAGAAAATATTAATAATTGACGACAATGACGACACTCTTGACCTGTTGGAAATTTTTCTCTATAAGGAATATGAGGTTATTACCGCGCATAACGGATTTGACGGGATCAACAGCGCCCATGAGGAAACACCGGACTGCATTATCACCGACATCATGATGCCGGTTATGAACGGTATAAAGTTCTTTAACAACCTTAAAAAAAATGGTAAACTAGCTCATATACCGGTGATTGCAATAACCTCTTTCATAAAAAAGATGAACACTAAAAGTCTGCTGAACATTGGCTTTGGCGATATAATATCAAAGCCCCTGAAATTAAAAATGGTTATTAACAAGGTACAAAAAGTAATGGAGGCCACATCAGATCATGCAAGCTAAAACACGGCATTCTCTTTACATAAAACGATCAGTCGCTATTCTTATTATTCTCTTTTTTGTACTCATCCTCCATTTCATTGGGGGAATATTTCAAAGAGTAGGAGTTCCTGCTGTAATTATCCTCATTATAGCTTTCACCACCTATAGCATGACAAAGATACCTACTCAGAAAAAACACACTTCCAAGAAACCACATCCTGAGCCACCGATCATCCATCAGGTAAAAAAAACCGTGGAAGAAAATGTTACCGGCATTGACATCTCTGTTATCGGCACGGAATACCGGCGGAGCAAACATCAGGAATTTGAGAAAAACATAGACAGCATCCTTGACAACTGCATCAAGCTTCTTCATTCGCATATTAACTCCCATACAACGGCAATATTTTTTCCTACCAATGACGGAGGGTATAAAATAAGGCACTATCTCTCAAAAAGTGAATTCGTTAACAAGGACGCTGTTATTTATCCGGGTGTTGGCGTTATAGGCGCCTTTCTTAAAGACGGGTTAAAGCAGCTGAAACTTACCGATATAGTTACCGACAGCATGACGCTGTATTACTATAAAAAGGACGCCGGTATCCGCTCCCTCATGGCAAGCCCCATTATCGCCGATAATGTCGAACGGGGAACGATTATCGTTGACAGCACAGAAAAAGACCACTTTACCGACGAAGACCACGCCTACTTGACAACCATGGCTGATCTGCTGGGCCTGTCCGTTTATAATTCATATTTATACAACCAGCACAAACTGGACCACGAACGCCTTGTTGCAATGAGCAATACCGAAAAATATTTCTTTAAAGAACACAGTATTGACGGTGTTTTTGACAAGCTGGTTGAAATAATCCCATTCGCTTTTCATTGCGACCGATTGTCCTTAAGCCTTTTTCACGGTAATGAAACAGGAGTTATTAGACGCGTATGGGGGCAGCAAACAGACGGCCTGCCCAACCTCACCTTTTCACTTCAGGATAAATCCCTTGCAAATATAGTCTTTAACAAATACCTGTGTTTCTTCAGAAATTTTTCAGAAGAACGTTATGAAATCCGCCACAGTAACGATGAGCCGCACAGTAACGATTTTGGATCTTTTATGGCCTACCCCCTTGGCGTTGACAAATGCAAGGGTATGATTCTTCTGGAGTCAGTCCATAAAGACACCTACACCGAGAGAAGCCGTGACCTCATCTCACGCCTCGTTTCCTCCGCAGGAGTTGCCATTGAAAAGATCCAGATCCTTCAACAGACGGAAAACCTTGCTATCCGTGACGGACTCACCGGATTGTATAACCACCGCCAGTTTCAGATCCTGCTGAAAGAAGCCATAACCCGGTCAATACGGTATAAAAAGCCGCTTGCCCTTGTTATATGCGACATCGATCACTTTAAAAAAGTAAATGATACCTACGGCCACCGTTATGGCGATACTGTCCTGAAAACGATAGCATCCAAGTTGCAAAGCAGTATCCGCGAAGGAATTGATAATGCAGCCCGTTACGGCGGTGAAGAATTCGCTCTCATCCTTGCTGAGACCGACTCCACCCATGCTTTCGAAACCGTAGACAGAATTCGACAGCAGATCAGCGAGATGGTCTTCCGAAGTCCTGTCGGTAAAGAGATGCACGTTACCTTAAGCTTCGGTATTGCCGTATACGGCCGGCATGCCAAAAATCAGGAGCTGCTTATTAAAACAGCAGATAAGGCACTCTATAAAGCTAAAGAGAATGGAAGGAACAGGGTCGAGCTTTATTATAAAACAAATCAGGGGTAATATTGAGTCTCTTTTAAGAGAGATAATGATAGCCTCAGCCTGATCTATGCAATCTCCTTTCAATAACCTTTACAAATTCATTCTCCGCAAATTTATACAGTTCAAGGTCAAACCGGTTGAGGCTCTTTATAAATTGAATAGTAGGTTCATCCAGGGGAATTTTTTCATGTTCCGCGACATTTTTGCAGGGGATGTCAAACGGTTTCCAGCTGAAAAGTGATTGAAAAAGGAGAAGCGTCTCCTTAAGGCGTTCGGCTAAACCAAAATGAATGCTGTTTTTCAAATTTGCCTTCGCAATTTCCAGGTGGGTTTCAGTAACGGGCATATTCTGAGGGTGCCTGTTTACCGTATGCAATCCCGTCAATATCCGTGTCTGGCCATTGTTAATCGCTGATATCTTATCGTGAAAATATTCAACAAAGCCAAGCAGTGAAAGATGATATTTCATTATAACTTCGTGAATCTCATTGCCGGGATTGCGCATATGGTGATAATAAAGGGATTCTATTCGAGACACCGGATTTCGCAATATTGTGAGATACCGGGTCGGGTTTGAAAAATATTTATGAACTCCGAAAGGAAAGTGCCCTGCAACTAATTTCAGGGCTGCTTTCATATCATCAGGAATGCCGGAAAATGTCTCCCTGTAATCCGGGTATTCCGGGCTGCACTGAATCTTAACCGCTTTATCGCCATATTCTCCCGCCAGTACTTTCATCAGGGAGGTACCTGCGGTTTTCGGTATGTGAATGAAAATCAATGTCTCATTTTGCATAAAGTATCTCCGGGCTTTATTATATTTATCGGAATATTCAGAAAATATTTTAATTATATATGAAAGAGCAAACATGGCAGGATTTTCAACGGTGAATATTTATTGACTTTTTTCTTCGTTGTTCTTATTTTGAGAAATATCTTATTAATCAAGAGCCTCATTCTTATTTGTGGAGTTTAATGTGTCAAGAGCAGCGCTAATAACCGGTGGAGCACAACGGATAGGCAAAAAAATTGCCCTTTTCCTGTTTAAGAAACATTATAAAATAGCGCTTCATTATAATAAGTCAAAGGATGCTGCTGAAGAGGTTGCCCAATATATTAATAAGAATGGAGGAGAGTGTTTCCTGTTTCAATATGATTTATGCAATGCGTCTTCCTATGCCGGACTTATTTCTGAAGTTTTTAATACCTTTCAAGGCTGCGTATTGCTTATAAACAATGCTTCTGTATTTGAACGCGCCCATTTTCACGAAACTGACGAAGAGGGTTTTGACCGTCAATTTAATATTAACTTCAAGGCTCCCTTTTTTCTTTCCCGGCATTTCGCAAAACATTGCGGCGAAGGCCATATCATCAACCTGCTTGACACAAAAGTTTCAAGGAACCATGCTCCATATTTTGTATATACATTGACAAAGAAAGCCCTGCTTGAGTTTACAAAACTGGCTGCTGTGGAACTCGGGCCAAAAATCCGGGTTAATGGAATCTGCCCCGGTTTAATCTTACCCCCTGCCGGCTCGAAAGAGGAAAGCTTTAAAAGAATGGGAGAAAAGATTCCCCTGAGAACAACCGGTAATCCTGATTATATAACGTCCGCAGTAGAATTTCTCCTTGATAATCCTTTTATCACCGGTGAGTGCCTGTTTGTTGACGGCGGAGAGAATCTACTATAAAGTTTTCCTCTTGAGGATTTTTTGGAACAGGCATAATTTGTCAGCCTTACAGCAAGGTAGTATGAAACTGTTTTCAAGTATTACCTTTGATCCGACACAACAACTTTACATATTAGTACCTTACAAATAATTTTCGTGCTTTTTTTGGCAGAAAATTATTTGGTTAAGGTACTTATCCATTATATAATATACAATTCCAGTTTATCTGGGTTAGGATCTGTGGTTTTCTGATAGCTGCTTATAAAAAGATGTATATTTTAGTATAAATAAACATTATCCTAAGCATAGGATAATATTTAGTCTCTTTTAAGAGAGTATGTTGAGCGGTAGGATATGACAATGGCCTATCCGCTCCTATAATGAACACTTGCAACTTCAGTTGTTAATGTGAATTATCCTCTTTATGGGACATAATGTTATACAAATAAATTTGTACCTTGTACCGATAAATCGGCACCTTGTGCTTTAGTATAACTCACTATTATGGAGAATAAAATGGGAACATTTTATACAGGATGCAAGATCGAAAACCATATAAACAAAAATAAGTCCGCACGCGTATCTAAATTATTAGTTGATACGGGTAGCGAATATACATGGATACCAAAAACAACACTGGAAAAAATCAGTGTTAAAATAGAGAAAAAAGATTTGACATTTGTAATGGCTAACGGACAGCATATTACTCGCAATGTTGGATTCGCAATAATTAGAATAGACAGCAACTTTACGATTGATGAAGTTGTATTCGCTGAAAAAGGCGATTTGTTGCTTCTTGGCGCGCGTACATTAGAGGGTCTCAATCTTGCAGTTGATTCCCGTAAAAAGAAGCTTGTTGCCGCAGGTCCACTTCCTGTGGCATAAATTAATAGCAGATAGCTTTTTATTGAATCAATGCGGTAAACTCGGGACGTTCGTGGTGTTTGTTGCAACTATTGCCACGTCCCAATTTATGAAAGAATAACAAATCCAAAACCATTACATCAAGCTGCACCTTTCAACACTGGTTTAATAAACAGGCAACCTCTTATTTGTATTAAAAAATATGATCCGTAATATCATTAACTGAGCGGCAAATAATCAGCTCTATCCCACTCTTTTTCTCTTTCCAGTCACTTCCCCGTTTGGGGACAGGAACAACGCATCTGTTAAAGCCCATACCTGCAAGTTCTTTTAGTCGGGGGAGCATTCCGTTTACCGGCCTGATCTCGCCGCCAAGGCCTATCTCACCTAAAAAGGCTATACCATTTTGAATGGGAACATTGCGGAATGAAGAGAGGATTGCCGCTGCAATACCAAGATCAATTGCAGGCTCAGAAACGGTAAGGCCGCCGGTAATATTAAAGAAGATGTCATGGTCTCCCAGGCTGATTCCTGCATACCGCTCCAGAACGGCAATAAGCAGCGACAGCTTCTTGGGATTTACCCCGGAAGCCACCCGCTGTGGCAGGCCAAAGTGTGTTGGATTGACAAGCGCCTGCAATTCAACCACAAGGATACGACTCCCCTCAAGCACGGGAACAACCGAAGTTCCCACCTGCGGCGTATCCCGGTGCATGAGAAAAAACTCCGACGCATTGGGCACTTCACTGAGGCCGGTATCGGACATGGCAAGAAGCGCGATCTCGCCGGAAGGGCCGAAACGGTTCTTGATTGCACGCAGTATCCTGTATTGATACGTGGAATCTCCCTCAAAGTAAAGCACCGTATCAACCATATGCTCAATAACACGCGGGCCTGCAATCGCTCCTTCCTTGGTAACATGGCCGACAAGAAATAGTGCGGCCTGCGATTGCTTTGTGTAACGCATTAAGAGGGCTGCGCACTCCCTCACCTGTGATACAGAGCCCGGAGCGCTTTCAAGCTCTTCGGAAAAGACCGCCTGAATAGAATCGACAACTATGACATCGGGTTTTAATTGCTCCATTGTGTCAAGCACCCGCTCAACCGATGTCTCGGTCAGAATATTGACCGCGGCATTTTCAATACCAAGGCGTTTGGAACGCAGCGACAATTGTTCCAGCGACTCCTCGCCGGTCACATACAAAACACACAACTCGTTTCGCGTAAAATTCGAAGCAAGATGCAGCATCAATGTGGACTTACCGATACCGGGGTTACCTCCGACAAGAACTGCGGAGCCGGGTACCAGTCCACCGCCAAGAACGCGGTCTATCTCCGGAAAACCGGTGTCCCTGCGCTTAATCCTTTCCGGCTTGCAGGACGACAGCTTCACCGCTTCACGCGATCCACTTCCCTTCACTCGCAGAGAAGAGGAACCGCTCTTCTTAGGCTGGCGGAACTCACTGATTGTATCCCATTCACCGCAGTTTTCGCAACGGCCGTACCACCGGGGGTAGTCCTCACCGCAGCTGCTGCATACGAATACTGTTTTGGTTTTTTTAGGCATATGTATTTTCTATAAAATTTAATA
>JAUXBV010000072.1 GCA_030619215.1 Fibrobacterota bacterium
AAGATGTGAATAAATAGTGGCGATAATCGAAATAATATATAGTATTCATAAGTTTTACAAAAAAGCTCTATTTGCGCCCCCTAATTAGCATTGGCCGAAATCCATCTTTTTTTAGTGTTTTAAGGCATGGATTTACACCTTTGGCGCACTTCGCCCGCTAAAAACATGCGGGTTTTAATCCCTCTTTATGGGGAAATGACATTATCGGACAGACACTAATTACTGAGATTCAGTCCGGCCCCCTGCATAAAATTTGATGAGGGTGGTGGAAGAAAAAAAGACATTTGTCTTACAGGAGGCGCTTTTCTGTTTGCTTTGTTTTTCCGAAGGTATTTTTTTTAGCTCTGGTATGAGGCTTTATATTTCTCTAAGGAAATAGTTTGACGAAACGGTTTTTAGTACTCCTTACTTTTACCACTCTTGCTGCGCATACTGTTTATGCCCTAGGCATTAAGCACTATGCACCAAGCCTGCCTGCCTTCCACCCTCTCTATGAAGAAACTCCTTTAACAAGCCCTCTTTTAGGGGGACATCTTGCTATCTTTGATGTTAAACCGACTCTTTTCAAAGACACAACGCTTATTGATTTTGAAAAACGCCAAATATCATTCCTGCGGTATGATACCTTTACCGGCGCTCCTATCTGGCAGTATCATTATGGTGAACTGGATGAGTATTTAAGGAGCACCCGAAGTTTCTATCTCTTTCTTTTATGGCTTGAAAGCGAAAAGAAGTTAATGAAGCCTGAAGAAAAAAAGACAGGTCCTCCAAAACTGGAGCTGGTAGCACCGGTTCATTATCCGCCGTGGGCTATCAGGGTACTTGGTAAAGATCCTCCAAAACTCTCCATAAAAGGATTTCAGTCAATCTCCGTTTCTTATAAGAGACGGAAGGTAGAGTCAGAGAGCGATGCGGATGAGAGAAGGCCGAGCGGCGGGTTTGGGTTTGATTATGATAATATGTTTACCATACGCGGGAGTGTAGGCAGGCTTATTAACATTGAGATAAAAACAGGAAAGGAGAAGGGAGCCGATGATTTCAGCCTTAAAGATCAGATGAAAAAACTTAAGATTGAGTATAAGGCTGATCCGGATTCAGCAGAGCAGCTGGAGGATGAGATTATTCAGGAAGTGGTGGCAGGTTATACCAATTTTCAGATGCCGGGCCAGGGGCTTGCAGGATATTCCGGCAGCCACGAAGGGCTTTTTGGTATAAAGATACGCTCACAGTGGGGACCGCTGTCTCTCACGACTATCGTAAGCCGGGAAAGCGCTGAAACGCAGAAGGCGACCCTTGATCCAACCGGTAAAAAGGGAGGGCAGGTAGCAATAAATGAGACTGAGTTTGCAAGAAATGTCTATTTCTTTCTGGATACCATTTTCCATAAAAAATATACCGGTGAGATTGATACTAATGTTGAGGTGAGTGAACTTGAAGTTTACAAAATGGAAAAATATATCCAGCAGGAATATAATAACCAGGATTTTGTGTGGGCATATTACGGTGATACTTTAAAGGAGGGTAACGAGTTAACACTTTTTAAGAAGCTTAAAGAATATGTTGATTATGAGGTTGATAAAAAAAATGGATGGATACGTTTCCTGGAAGGATCCATACCGGGGCATGATGATATTATTACGATTTATATGGTCAGGAGCGATAATGTAACTAAACCTAAAAATGATACTGTATGGGTAAACCTCCAAGGCGGTGAATTTGGGATAAATTACCTATGGGTATTAAAGAACAGATATAGTGATATCGTTAATCCGGCAGACCTGCTCATGTGGAGGAACGTTTATCGCCTGCCGCAGGATGCAAGACCTGAAGAATTTACAATTGAAATTCTAAGAAAAAAGGATGAAGAACGAAAAAAATATAACAGTGGTGACAGTCTGTATTCTTTTATTCTTGGTGTTACCGATGAGAAAGGAAACCCGGACGTCGGTAATGAAAGGATATTTGATTTTGAAAGAAAGCATTTGATTTTCCCGGCCTGGAATAAAGATGGAGAATATAGCATCCGAACCTTTGAAAATCCCGCACTTGGTTTTTTCCCTGGAATTGCAAATGAGGGTAATACAAATAATACTATATATTATGACGATACAGTTCATAAAGAGATAAAATATGAAATTATTACAACCGGGACTTCCAGAACAACAGTTTTCAATATAGGGTGGGGTATCATACCAGGCTCTGAAAAGCTGGTTACAAAAAGCGGCAAAGAGCTTCAAAAAGATAAGGATTATATCATTGATTACGATTTCGGCCAGGTCACTCTTATATCGGACCGGGCGAAGAGCGCTTCTGAGATTGAGGTTGATTACCAGGCAGAGTCGATCTTCATGTTCGAGAGTAAAAGGTTTCTGGGTGCGTATGGGAAGCTCGGCCTGCCGAATATCGGCCGGGAATCATATTTTGCAACCAGTATAATGGGGCACTTCACATCAACACGGGATAAAATTCCGCGTGTCGGTCATGAACCGTTTAACAGGTTATTATTTGATACCAATTTACGGCTCGATTTTGAGCCTGAGTGGATGACCAATCTGGTTAACTTAATTCCCCTGGTTAAAACCACAAGCACATCTTCCGCAACCATGGACTTTGAGGTTGCATACAGCCATGTTGAGGCTGACAGGGAGAATGAAGGCGAAGCGTATGTCGATAATTTTCAATCCAGTGAGAGGGGATATCCACTTGGAGAGTCCCATATTTTATGGTATCAGGCAAGCCCTCCTGTCATGTGGTATGATGAGAGAAATAAAACAGACAGCCTGCTATTCCATCCGCCGGCATGGAGATCATACTGGTATTCGCCAATACTCAATAAGGAAAGAACTGAGAGAAACGAGATCTGGGAGCTTACCCAGGATGACAAGGAGCATAAGAACCTTTACATGACAACATTGCGATTGATGTGCCGGCCCCTGCCATCCAATGACACTTTAGTAAATGGAGTAAAGGATCCGGACGGCAATATCCTGGTCAGCCCCTGGACAGGAATTATGACACCAATTCCAAGCTCTCTTAAGGATCGAAAAAGAGACAGGTATTTCGAGTTTTATGTAAAAAACAAGGATAAAAGAGGGGCTCTCTATATTGACATTGGTGAGGTGAGTGAAGATCTCTCACTGGATGGAGGCCCGCCTAATGGTAAATCGAATTATGAGAAAAGAAATAAACTGCAGGGTGAAAAAGACAATGCTGCGGATCTGGGGCTTGACAGCTTACCGGATGTTGATGAGAAATATTTATTTCCCAATTTTTATAAAGACAGCATTGTTATACATATTGACACTAATGTAAGTCCATACGATACGACATTCGATACAATACAGGTGGTAGGCTGGGATACCCTTGTACATGGGAATAGTCTCCTTGGCGAATTTGAGGAAGATCCGGGACGGGACAATTGGAACAGATATGACGCTCATCACTCCGAAAATAAAAAGTTTGTAAATGGTACACAGGGGGATGACGGGTATTTAACATCAGAGGATATAAACAATGACATATTGTTTAATACCCGGGAAAATTTTTTCAGAGTTAAAATCGATTTTGATAATATCGACAGCAATTTGATTGATGCATCCAGGCACACTGATTTAGCAAAGGCCAATGGCTGGTATCCTATCAGGGTTCCGATTAATACTCCCGATGATTTCCTTTATTATGATTCAATTGGAAGCCCGAAATGGGAAAATGTTAAATATGTACGATTGATCTGGACAGACTTTGAGCCACGGGAATCGGTCATGAAAAATGAGCAACAACTTGAATTTACCGAGATGAAATTTACCGGAAACCAGTACGAAATACTTCCGACAGGAGGGGATTCAGGGGTAGCTAAAATTGATGTAACGGTTCTTAATACCGTTGATGATAAGGGGTTTTATTATAGACCCAGGGGCATTGACAAATATGATAAAGAGAAAAGGCTTATAAAGGACTATGCTTTACGTTTAGAGTATGAAAATGTAAAAGGCAGTGAAGAAGCGATGGTTAAGAGGGAGATACCCTCGTTCCAGAAAATTGATCTCTCGCTATATGAAGAAATACGTATGTACATAAACGAACACGAAGCGCATATCTATGCACCCGACTCAAGCGGGAATCTGGTGGATAAAATAAATGATATTGAGATTAGCGGCCATAAGGAGAATTTTGTCCAGTTTGTTTTTCGTTTTGGAAACACGGACTCAAGCTACTATGAATACAAAACATACTCTCTGGAGGGGCACTGGCAGAAAGACAAAGGGGTGCGTATCGATTTAAAAAAATTGTCTGAGTTGAAGCAGGCCTACCATGTTAAATATGGGGACAGGCTGGACTCTATTAATCTAACCGATACCCTTGACAGTGAGAGTATAATCAGAATCTATTCAAAGACAGGTAACCTGCCTTCATTCTCAAACATACGATGGATCGCTTTTGGTGTTATTCGCCATGAGGATGCTGTCGGGTCCGCTGCGGGGGAAATATGGGTTAACGGTATACGGGTAAAGGGCATCAGCCCGATAGACGGCTGGGCATTCAGGGCGAATCTCAATACGCAATGGGCGGATTTTATGGATATTTCCGCTAATGTAAGTTATGATGATGCTGATTTCAGGCAGATGTCAAATGAGCCGCAGATGACCAAAGATGCAATGCTTTCAGCAGGCGTTGATGCCCAGTGGACGCTAAGTAAATTTATCCCGGATAAATTAGGGATAAATATACCATTCGGAACCGGCGTTTCCGCCTCCCTCTCAAGACCGAAACAGCGGCCAAACACGGATATTTTCCTGGCGGGGGATGATGACAAGGCAGACGGCATCGGTGAGATGGCAAAAGATTTTGCCGACCTGATTTTTAACTCGGATTTATCCAAAAATAAAACAGAGGCTGAGCACTATGAGAAAAACCGGGTGCAGAAAACATGGTACACCAGTTACAGTAAAACAACACAGTCTGAAAATCCGGTTGTAAATTTAACTGCCGACAGGATAACCACCAATTATAATTTTACAAAGGACAGCACAACCGAATCTCAGGGGGTGCTTCCTGAGGAGGACAGGAAAAATCTTGAAAGGAGGGACGTCGGCGATGACCATGTTAATGTTAACTCAAACCGGTCGCATAATGCGGGCGTCAAGTATGACCTTTCACCCCGTAAACCCCCGAAGTGGACAACCTGGTCGCCGTTTATTAAAATTAAGGCAAAAAACTTTCCCCGGTATATAAAAAATTATGAGTTTAAGCTTTTACCGAATAGGATTAATTTTGACCTGTTCGGTGGCCAGTTTGCAAAAAAGTATGAATACAACTCCCTTCTGGATGCGGTCAATACCAGAAAAGTTGAGAAGACGGAAGAGAGGCTGAATATGTCCCATGGATTTCAGTTTTCCTATTCTCCAATCGCTCCTCTCATTGAAGCCAATTATGATATAGCGGTAAGCCGGAATTTTGATGACGCTCTCAATAAGTGGGGGCGTTGGGGTACAGGCAGGTTTATTAAAGAAAGGGTTCTGCAGCTGGATCCTGTATGGAAAAAGTACTGGGTATCCTATGCGGAAAAGGGCCGGAGTCAGAATGCCTCTCTTCGCCTTGACCCACAGGTTTTTGACTGGCTGACCCATTCCGCCGATTACCGTACGAGGTATTCACAGAGCCCGCGAACCTATAAAAACGATCCTAATTATATCAATTCCAAGGTTGACAGTGAATTCGGTTTCAACAGCAATTTCCGCATTCGCTCGCTTCTTACAAATATCAGTGAACGTACCGAAAAGATAAAAGGGCTGAGCAAGACCTTTGAAAAGGTGGGGACAGGCCTTGACAAAATAAACCTGACAGCCTTCAATTTCACCTACAATGCGTCTTCCGGCCTTAATAATGATTATATCAGCACCGGCTATTTAGCTGATAAGGAGATCTGGTTTTATGATTTTTTCAAATATCAGATGGGTGTTAAAGGGAGGAACTTTCGGGATATTATAACGGGAAACATGGACGATGAAACAGCTTTTGGCGGAATGCGCTTTCGTTCGGGTTATGATGAGGAGTTGTATAGAAATGATCGACGAACAACTAGCCAGGATTATACAATAAGTACATCAATGGCCCTGCCGAAACCTCTGGATATTACCATACGGCCGATCAGTTTAAGCTGGAGGCGAAGCTATACCATATTGCCGAACCCTATGATTATGGACAGCGCTATTACTTTCCCGGAATTTCAGATAGGCGCAAGCTCGAATGTACTTGAGAAAATTCCCTTTGTGAAGCAGAAGATGAAGAGCCTCGGCATACGGTCTTCATACAGGCTGTCCAAATCAGTCAAGAAAAGATTCGCAGAACCGGGTAATACTGCTTCAGAGATACGAAGCGATATTGACAGGGGGCATGCCTGGGAGCCGCTGATAAGTGTTGACGGCGTACTTAAAAAATGGCCGGTTAATATAGATTATGCTTACCGGTTTTCTGTGGACTCAACCATCAGCCTGGAAGGTGAAAAACAGGATGATAACACCGGAAGTAAGAGTAAAAGCCACGGCAATACCTGGAATGTGAAGTATACCATACCGGGAAAGACGAATCGTGAGATAAAGCTTCTGAACAGATGGACCATTCCCATTAAGGGGGAAACGGTTATGAGCATGGATGTTACACACACTTCCAATACCAGAACATTCAGAAGGATTCAAGGGACAAATAAGCCCGAAGAGGAGAGAGACTGGGGTTTTATGGTTCATCCAAGAGTAACTTATGATTTTACTGATAATGTTGATGGGTTTGTAGAATATATATTTGATAAAAGCTATGAGAGTCTGAATGAGACAACGAGGACGAATAATACCTTTGCACTTACTATAACAATACACTTTAACTGAGATATAGCATATGAAAAAGGTTATACTATTTAATGCCACATCAACAGAAAAGAGGGTCGCCCTTCTAGAGGAGGGTAAGCTTGCTGAGATTGTTGTCGAGCGTCCCGAACAGTACAGAATTCTCGGGAATATTTATCGCGGGAGAGTAACCGCAATACTTCCCGGTATTCAATCGGCATTTATTGATATCGGCATGGAAAAGTCGGCGTTTCTCCATGCTTCCGATGTGGACCCTTCGCTTCTTTTGGAAGAGGATGATGCCCGTATTGAGCGGTATACAAACCGTGACGACCGGTCAAAGCGAAGGCGGATCGCCCGTGTTCCAATTCAGCAGATTCTTGAAAAAGGACAGGATATACTTGTCCAGATTATTAAAGAACCTATTGGCAACAAGAGCCCCAAGGTAACCACACAGATCAGCCTGGCAGGAAGATTCTTGGTATTGGTGCCTGATTCCGAATATATCGGGATATCAAAAAAAGCGAGCGATATAAAGGCAAGAAAGAAGTTAAAAAGGATTGTATCACAGTATAAACCGCCGGGGGTGGGCTTCATAGTTCGTACCATAGGATTGAAGGTCTCTGAAACAGAGTTTGTCCGGGAGATAAAGAGCCTCGTGAAAGAGTGGAGTAAAGCACAGAAGGCGGCGCTTGAAGGTAGAGGCCCGAAACTGGTGTATAAGGAGCGCAGTATTACAACATCAGTTATCCGTGACCTGTTTGCTGAAGATGTTTCCGAAGTTTATGTAGATCAAATGGATGATTACAGGGAGATCATGTCATATCTGAAAACAGTTTCTCCTAAATTAAGCAGCCGGGTAATCCACTATACAAAAGAGACGCCGCTTTTTGATAAATTTCAGATTGAAAAGGACATGGAGAGGTCGTTGAAACGAAAAGTGTGGTTGAAAAATGGCGGCTATCTCTTTTTTGACCATGCGGAAGCGCTTCTTGCAATTGATATCAATACCGGGCGTAACGTAGGAAAGAAGGACCTCGAGGAGACCATTTTTCAGACAAATCTTGCAGCAGCTCATGAGATATGCCGCCAGCTTCGTTTGAGAGATATTGGCGGATTGATTGTAGTTGATTTTATTGATATGCGCAGTAATGAACACCGTAAACGGATTGAACAGGAGATGCGCAGCAGCCTCAGCAAGGGTACCTCAACCACATCATGCACCGGCCTGTCCAAGTTTGGGCTTATGGAAATAACAAGGAAAAGAGTACGGCCGGGGCTTCAGGAACTGTTTACCGATGTGTGTCATTCCTGTAATGGATTGGGAAGGGTTTTTTCCCCTGCTACGGTAACGACCCGTATCGATCGCTGGTTAAGAAGGGCGAAATCTACCGATGTTTCGAAAAAACTGACTATTGCCGTATCTCCGTCAGTTGCCGCATATATACAAAGTGAAAAAAACAGGCTTTTAAAGGAGCTGGGAAAATCACACGGTTTTTATCTTGTCATTATCGTTGATGAGACATTGGATCAGGATGAATTTGAAATATACCGGGAAGGAAAGTCTGAGCCTATTACAGAGAAGTATGCGTGAGTAGTTACAAAGATTTTTTTCCCAATACTCCCGTACTCCATCACTCCAATTTATAATAACCATTGCATCAATCAATTGTAAAACATATTTTTATCTGTCCTAAATTTTGATAAAGGAACTTTATAGGAGTACAGTGATATGGTTACCATAGTTGAACAGGGTGGTTTTCAGTATAAAGTATCAGAGGGAGATACCATAAACGTCCCTCTGGTTAACGGGGAAAAAGGTGATGAGATTACCTTGGATAGAGTACTTCTGGTTGGTGAAGGTGACGCTGTTACCGTAGGGACGCCGACTGTAGAAGGTGCCGAGGTAAAAGCAAAGATACTTGACCACGGAAAAAGTAAAAAGGTGCTGGTAATGAAAAAGAAGCGGAGAAAAGACTATAAACTGAAAAAGGGGCATAGGCAGGATTATACTCAGCTTCAGATTACTTCAATATCGGCCCAGGCTGGATAAGGAGATTTTCAATGGCACATAAAAAAGGTGTGGGAAGCTCGAAGAACGGCCGCGACAGTAAACCCAAGATGCTGGGTGTTAAAAGCTATGGCGGTGAAAAAATAACAGCGGGTAGTATTATTATTCGCCAGCGGGGAACCCGTATTCATCCCGGTACCAATGTCGGCAAGGGGTCTGATGACACCCTTTTTGCAAAGGTTGACGGGCATGTCAAGTTTCAGATACATGCAGGCAAGAGGAAGATGGTGCATATAGTTCCGGTGTAAAGTTTATTTAGAATAGTATAGAATTATTACAATAGACAAAGGCGGGGATTTGGTTCTTCGCCTTTTTTAATTATACTCCCTTTGCCCTTATATTAACAAATTGTATTTTCAAAACAACTGAATTCTTTATTTTATTAAAAAGGAAGAAACTAATAATTCAAAATAAGGAAATAATGATGAGCAGATTCCGGAAGTTCCATAAAGACATTTCTAAAGCATTCATCTTGACCTTTTTTATTTCTAAGGCTGTGCTTGCTCTTGATATGCATTTTATTGTAACCATGCCATCGGTAATAACCGGAGGGACCATCACACAATTTGATGTTTTCGGAAGCGGTGTCGGAGCTCAAATCTTCACACTGATGCTGGATAATATTAAGGATAATACAACCTACACAGTACTTACTCTCAGGTATCGCGTTCATTATTACCAGCAGAGCGGAGGAGGAAGGAAGCTTTTATACGAAGGGCTCTCCAACCAGTTTACCATGCTCCCGAATGAATATGTACCTCCTATTTCCAGTAAGGATTTTTTTAAAAAGAATAACCCTGCGGTAAAGGTTTCAATCAGAATAACCGTATTTGAGCTGAGCGACAGTGACCCCCTTAAAAAACAGTTTCTTGACACCCAGAAGATTCCCGATGGAAAGATCAGGTATACTATGATTTTAAGGAG
>JAUXBV010000242.1 GCA_030619215.1 Fibrobacterota bacterium
AACAACTGAAGTTGCAAGTGTTCATTATAAAAGCAGAAAGCCTATTTCCATAGTCTTCCGCTTAACGAACTGTGATAATGTTTGAGTTTTTTATATTTTATTTGCGTTGACATAATTTTTTAGTATAAACAGAAATAAGTTTTACCTTTTAAAGATACTTTATACTAGGCCTTGAATGTAGGCATGCTCTGAAGAGACATGCCACCTTTATTAACGGACTTTATTGAGCAGGGCACTTGCGCAAATATGTAAAATTTATATCTCCACCTAATACCTTGCATATTCTTCATCAATTTATAAAACAGGAAACCAAAATGTTTAATAATTATTCGAAAAATTAGTATATATTTATAGTATGTAAATATAAACAGAGGGGAAAAAGTTATGAGAGTTTTTATTCCAAAGATAATAATTTCATTATCCTGTATTTTATTCTTTATCGGTAATGTTGATGGTCAGCCTGCCTGGGCTGATGTTAATTATGCCAACAACGATGGCAATATAAGGCACGACCTTGACATATACCTGCCTGACAGCGGCACAGGCCCGTTTCCAGTGGTTGTCTATATTCATGGAGGAGGATGGCAAGACGGAAATAAAAGTAATGTGGGAGGGATTTCTCCTATTATTGATGAAGGGTATGCACTGGTAAGTATCAATTACCGTTTAACTGCGGAAGCTATTTACCCTGCACAGATCAATGATTGCAAAGCGGCAATTCGCTGGATGCGTGCGAATGCAACAACATATAATCTTGATGCTTCCCGCATCGGCGTGATAGGCACATCAGCAGGAGGGCACCTTGTGGCTCTTTTAGGAACATCAGGGGATGTTACGACTCACACGGTAGGGGACGCCACAATGGACATCGAGGGGAATGTCGGAGGTAATCTCAGTTACAGCAGCCGTGTGCAGGCTGTAAGCGACTGGTTTGGACCTACTGATTTTCTGAAAATGAATGACTTTCCCGGCAATATAGATCATGATGCACCTACTTCCCCTGAATCCAAATTAGTAGGCGGCCCGATACAGGATAATCCGAATAAATGTGCTTTGGCTAATCCCATTACCTATGCCTCAAAAGATGATGCTCCGCTTTTAATGATTCATGGTACTGCCGACATGTCAGTTCCTTATAACCAGAGTGAGCTGCTTTATCAAGCATTACAGCCTCTGTTTGATTCTGCAGGCACAGAAATAACATTACATCCTGTGGATGGTGCGGGGCATGGCCTGGGAAGTACAATGAGTACGGAAACGTTTAATATGATGGTTGAGTTTTTTAATCGGAATATTATATCATCAACTTCAGTAAAGGGATTTAAATCTACATCGAAAGATTTAATACAACTTATAAAGATCTATACAAGCAGTTATAATTCAAAACTTAAAATATTTTATAAAGTACAATTTCCCGGGTATGTAAAACTGGAGATTTATAACACAAAAGGTAAACTTGTAGACATTCATGTAAATGCATATAAACAGGCAGGGGACTATAGAATTTTTTGGAATAATTATAAACATAGCGCTGGAACTTACTTCTGCAAGCTGACAGCAGGTAAGTATACAGAGAGTGCTAAGATTCTTTTACTGGAATAAGAAGAGAGTGTTTATAACAAATAATGTTTTACAATGATTGTCATACCCGCGAAGGCGGGTATCCAGTTTCAATTCATAGTCTTAAATGGATTACCCCCTAAAGGGGACCTTGCCGCCTGCGCGGGCTATAGTGCGCCGAAGGTGTGAATGACCCAAGTTTCACGACATTTAATTGCCAGTGTAATAGTATATTATTCCAAACTACCCACCTCTTTTTCAACTTCTTCAAGTATCTCGCAGGACTTAACCAGCTCTTTCATTTTAGTGTGATCCGGATACAGTGGCCGGTCAATATCAAGGAAGTCAACATATCGCCTGATCACCTCTTTTGCTTTTGAAACGCCTTTACCGAATTTGTATTCACGGAAGTCAAGTGCCTGGGCTGCAGCCATAAATTCTATTCCCAGGATACCGTAGGCATTGTCCAGGATTTGGAAGTTCTTGATTGCGGTATTCATACCCATAGAGACGAAATCCTCCTGGTCGGCAGCGGCCGGTATTGACTGAACAGACGCAGGCGCGGACAGTATTCTCTGTTCCACTATCTGCATATCAGCGGTATATTGACTAAGCATCAGGCCTGAGAACATTCCCGCTCCCTTTGTCAGAAATGCCGGTAATCCAACACTCAATGCGGGGTTATTAAGCCTGTTCATTCTTCGCTCGGACATTACGCTGATCATTGTGACACACGCACCTGCCATATCCATTGGAACTGAAACAGGAGACCCCTGAAAGTTGGCGCCTGATATTTGCAGGTTTTCTTCCGGGAAAAAAACCGGGTTGTCTCCGACGCCATTCAATTCTATTTCAACCTGGGAACGTGCATAAGCTAATGCATCGTGAGCAGCACCGATAACCTGTGGGGTAGACCGCATTGAGTATGCATCCTGCACTTTGCATTTAACTTTCTGTTCTTTCAGATCTCCGCCATCAACATATTTATTGATTGCCTTGGCACAGCGAATAGCACCCAAAAATCCCCTGATTTCATGAAGTTTTGGACTATACGGCTTCATGTTCGCCTTTAAAGCTTCCAGCGACATAGCAGCGGCTATTTCAGCCTGCTTCATCCACCTGTTAGCATCGTAGAGGAATATTGCGCTCATGGCAGTAAGTAAATTGGAGCCGTTTATTGTAGCCAGTCCATCTCTTGCATGTAAGCCTGGAACCGGTATCCCTGCTCTATCCAGTGCTTCTTTTCCATTTAACAATTCTCCTTTATAATACGCCTCTCCTTCTCCTAACATTAATAATGCTATTTGTGACATAGGGGCCAGATCGCCGCAGGCTCCCACAGAGCCCTTTTGGCAGACATAGGGAGTAACACCTTGATTTAGCATATCAATCAGCGTTTGAGCGATCTCAAGGCGACAACCGGAATTACCATGGGAAAGAACATTGGCTCTTGATAACATGGCTCCTCTTACATAGTCAAGAGGGGCGGGATCGCCTATTCCGGCCGCATGGTTATAAATCAGGTATCTCTGGAAATCCTTTATCTGGTCGTCGTCTAGAACAACTTCAGAAAATTCTCCAATCCCTGTATTTACACCGTACACGGTTTCATGCGCTGCAATTTTCTTCTCAAGCATTGCCCTGCATGCATTTATTCTTTCAATTGCATCAGGGTGTAATTCAACTTTTTTATTGTGACGTGCAACATTAACAATATCTTCTATTGTCAATCCCGATCCATTTAGTTTAAGTTCCACTGAAAAATCCTCCTGTTATACTTTTTTTAAAGTGTTTTTTTTAATATAATTTACTACTATGTTTTGAGAACGAATATTTATATAAATATAGTGTAAAAATTAATGGTATATATGTATAGGGGAAAATTTATGTTCTCAATCTGTGAACACTTTCTGTACCTTATATTAGATTATTATTCTTAAAAGTAATTTGCTCAGTTGAATTTATGTATCTTACTATTTAATTTTCAGTAAGGACTTATGATAAAAATAAACGGAAATTCGTTGACCCTAAGGGATGTTGTTCTGGTAAGCAGGTTTAATAAACCGGTTGAACTTGACGAAAAAGCAATTAAAGCGATAAATAAATCCAGAAAATACGTGGAAAAAATCCTCAGGGAGAACCGTGTTGTTTATGGAATCACCACAGGGGTAGGTGAACTTTCAAACACGCTTATCTCTCCCGGGGATGCGGAGAAATTACAGCTGAACCTGGTTAGAAGCCATTCAACAAACGTTGGGGAGCCTTTACCGGAGGATGTTGTCAGGGGGGTTATCCTCCTGAGAGCGAACGCACTTGCCAAGGGGTATTCCGGCGTCAGGCCTGAGCTTATCGGGATGCTCATATCACTGGTAAATAAGAATGTATATCCCTATATACCATCAAAAGGATCAGTAGGCGCAAGTGGCGATCTTTCACCCCTTGCACACCTTGCCCTTGTTCTTATTGGCGAGGGGGAATGTGTTGTAAAAGGAAAACGAGTCGATACAAAGAAAGTTCTTAAAGAAAAGGGAATCAAGCCTCTTACACTAAAGCCAAAGGAAGGGCTTGCTCTTATTAACGGAACACAGGTAATGGCCGCAATCGGATGCCTGGTTGTGGAGGAAGCTGAGCTTCTCATGAAGAATGCCCAGATAGCAGGGGCAATGAGTCTTGAGGCGCTTAGGGGGACGTCCAAAGCGTTTGATGAAAAGATTCAAAAAGTTCGTCCCCATCCAGGGCAGATACGCTGTGCTTACAACATGAGGAGGCTGGTTGCCTCAAGCCCGATAATAGCATCACATGTAAATTGCGATAAGGTTCAGGATGCGTATACCCTCCGCTGTATCCCTCAGGTATACGGCTCTATCATGGATACCATAGAATATGCGAAGAAAGTCCTTGAGGTGGAGATCAATGCGGCAACCGATAATCCGCTTATCTTTGCAGATCAGGAAGAGGTCATTTCAGGCGGGAATTTTCACGGAGAGCCGATTGCTTTTATAATGGATTACATTGGCATAGCTCTTTCAGAGATTGGGAATATCTCGGAAAGGACGATTGACAGGCTGGTAAATCCCCATATATCGGGACTCCCGCCATTTCTCGCAAGTAAACATGGCCTGAGTTCCGGGTTTATGATATCACAGTATACAGCGGCAGCACTTGTTTCAGAAAATAAAGTACTGGCTCATCCTGCAAGTGTAGACTCAATCCCTACTTCAGCAGGGCAGGAGGACCATGTCAGCATGGGAAGCATTTCAGCACGCCATGCATGGGAAATACTCAAAAATGTTGAAAATGTCCTTGCAATCGAGATGCTGTCTGCTGCGCAGGGCATTGATTTTCATGACCTGAAGCCGGGAAAGGGCACGGAAGCGGCTCATAAAGTAATTAGAAAGCATGTTTCGCATGTCGATGATGACAGGGTTATGTATAAAGATATTGAAACGGTTCGATCCATGATTGTTTCCGGTGAGGTTGTGAAGGATGTTGAGAAGGTGGTTGGGGAGCTTTGATAATTATGATTTATGAGGTAATTGCAAAAGTATAGCCCGCGAAGGCGGGCGAGCACGAGGTACGAAAGAAAACATTCCAATAGCATATAAGAGTATTAATCGATAGAAAAGGAACATACTATGAGACCGATGTACATGGAAGAAAAACCCGCTGAACCGGTAAGGGCAGCAAGAGGGACGGTACTACGCGCGAAAACCTGGGAAGCGGAAGCGGCTTTACGAATGATGGAGAATAACCTGGATCCTGAGGTTGCGCTGATTCCCGAACAGCTTATTGTGTATGGCGGCGCAGGAAGAGCATGCAGGAACTGGAGAGAGTTCAACAAGATTGTAAGCGCTCTTAAATCTCTTGAGAAGGATGAGACACTTCTTGTACAGTCAGGCAAATCGGTTGGAGTTATAAAGACCTATGAAGACAGCCCCAGGGTTCTTATAGCAAACAGCAATATTGTTCCGGCCTGGTCAACCCCGGAGAATTTTGAGAGATACGATGAGCTCGGGCTTATCATGTACGGCCAGATGACCGCTGGAAGCTGGATTTACATCGGAACACAGGGCATTCTGCAGGGAACCTACCAGACACTGGCTGCACTGGCTGATAAGCATTTTGGCGGCACATTGAAAGGCAGGTTTGTACTTACCGGAGGAATGGGCGGCATGGGCGGGGCCCAGCCAATGGCTGTTACCATGAATGATGGAGTGGCCATTGATGTCGAAGTTGACCCTGAGAGAATTAAAAGAAAGGTAGATGAAGGTTATTGCCATAAAATGACTAAAAGTATTGATGAAGCAGTGGGCTGGATGAAGGAAGCAG
>JAUXBV010000429.1 GCA_030619215.1 Fibrobacterota bacterium
AACAACATACAGATTTCTCCCTTCGGTCGAAATGACAAAATGATGTGTTTCCGGCCATACACTAACTATAGAAAATTTAAAGCTACCTAATTGAATTTATTGGCCTGAGGAGATTACATGCTGCAAAACATAGTAAAAGACTGGAAAAAGTGGCTGGTACTTGGACTACGGATTTTATTCTGTATACTGCTCATTACCGCATCAACCGACAAGGTAATTAAACCGATTGACTTTGCACAAATGATCACCAACTATCGTGTGCCCTTCTTTCTCACCCCTGAAATATGCAGGTGGATAGGAATCTGGCTGCCCTATGTGGAAATAGTAGTGGGAGTCTTTCTCATACTCGGTATCTGGCTCGACGCAGCTGTTATTATAAATCTGGTTCTCATGGTCATTTTTACAACTCTCGTTACTCAGGCGTATGCACGCGGGCTTGATATCAGCTGCGGCTGCTTTGCTGTTGAGACTGACGCCCCATCAATAGGGATAGGCAAAATCATCGAAAATATTGCCTTCTCCTGTCTCAGCGCATTACTTGTTTGGATGACCTTTAAATATAATCTGGCTGATACATTCAGGCTGCGTTTTCCAAAGAAAGTAAAGTAATTCAAGAGAAATACTTAATATTTTATCGGATAAAAGTACTTTATAGTATATACATATTCATAAATATTCAATAAACATAAAATTTTCTACTGTATTTCTTCGAATAAGATAAAAAAATTATTATAACTAAAAAATTATTTATTATATTTAAAACTATAGACAACACTTAAAATATTTTAGAATAATGACCCGAATTCTATCAATCTTAGCAATAATTTTAGCCTTTTCTACCTTTCACTCCGGTTGCATTAAGTCATTTGAAGAGAGTGATTCAGCATATCCACGTCCAGCATCGTGCGATGAGTGCCATACTTTTCCCGGTTCTAACTACTGCAGAACTGACACCATGACAACTAGTGGAAAAGTGGTAACATCGTGTGTACTTTGTCATATGGGGGCAATCAAACTTGACAGCACTGTAACGATTGATACAACAGATTCAATACCAGATACAATTACAGTGTTTTATGATCAAATGCTTGAGTATTTAGCATATCTTCCATCACCACCTGTCATGCCAATATTTTCTTATATTACAGCAACTGACTCACTGCATACTAATGACAAGGTAGACATAAATTTCGGCCAGTGCACCAAATGCCATGGTTATCCCCCAAATAAGGATGGGCACGAATTACACGTAATAGACAAAAAGAAGAAATGTACTGATTGCCACCTTTTTTCCATTACATGCAGCACCTATGTTCTTCTGGATAAAACGATATACGTTCCCAGAAAGCATAAAGGGCTTGGAAAAGATTCTTTATTTACCCCTGATCCCAATAAGCATCTTAACGGCATATCAGGCGACATTGCCTTTAAACAAAAAGAGGAGAATGTAAATAATCCGGATTACGACACATTATATATATGGGACCCTACAGAAAGATCCTGTACTAATTCAAGATGCCATCCACCATGGCACCCTAACAAATTATTCTGGAAAGAGGTAAAGCGTAAATGAGATTAGTGATAAAATTCATTCAACAGATATTAATTGCCGCTATACTTATTATCTGTGTTTCCGGCTGCTTTGCAATTGACCAGTGGCAGCGGCAGTATCTGGGAGACTCCATAATGAACTTTGATTATGACCCGGAAGAGAGTAATCTCAACGAGCACATATATCCCAGGCGTGAAGGCAGCTCGGGCGGCTACAGCGGCGCCGGAGGTGGTTGCGGATGTTGACCTTGAATATAGAGGATTTACTGGATTTTAAATATTGAATTCAAATGGTCTTGTTCTAAGGTACCATTGCTTATTATCGGGCAAAAATCGTCGCTATATATATGAATACATGCACTAATCCGGAGCTATAACGACTTAAAAAGGCAACATTATATAACAATTTACTCTTACGTAAAGAAACAATTAAACGAATTTTTTATATATCCTATTTTGGGAGTTCATGGAACAATATGGGGTTAAGATATAACCAAGGGAAAAATAATACCTTAAATGGACCAAGAAGAAACTTCGTGTTCCTTCTCCCCTTTCTCTTTTTAATACAAACTGCATTCAGCGGCGAAGTTGACCACATCTCCTATAAATTCCAGTACTACGATGATAACAATGACGTCAATGTAATCTCAAATACGACCACTATAAGTAAAGGCCTCGGAGAGCACGTGCGGGTAAAGCTCTCCTACCTGGTTGACGGTATTACCGGCGCTTCAAGAAACGATGACCGGGGAACTATGGACGGTATAACATCAGCTTCCCAAACCGACGAACGCCGCCATGAGGTTAAAGGCGGATTGACTTTTATGTTTGACTGGCTTCTGCTTTTTAATAAAGATAAAGAAACCGAAGATCCGATGTTTCTGACTGTCATTGGAATAAACAGCCAGGAGAATGATTATACCTCGAGAACTATCTCAGCAGCTATAAGCCAGGACCTTTTTCAGCGTAACACCACAATCGGTGCCTCTTACACAAAAAGCTTCGATGACTTTGACCCGGCAGACCGGTTTATACCTGAGGCAGCCGACGAAGGATGGGACTATTTTGGCGGCGGGAAACGCGAGACAGACCGGGTATCTGCAAGTATTACACAGGGTATCACTACAACCACTATTGCTTCGGTAATAGGAGGATACGTATTTGATCGCGGCTATTTATCGCGGCCTTATTATGTTTATTTAATAGGCGGTCAGTGGTATCATGAAAACCTTCCTCCTGAACGCAAAAGCATGACTGTCACCGGGCGATTAAACCAGTATATACCGACAAATAATGGCACTGCAGCACACCTTGACTACAGGCTGTACTATGATTCATGGGACCTTTTAAGCCATACTGTCTCGTTAAAATTTTACTACCGGCCTGCAGAAAAATTTATCATAAACCCGTCATACCGGTTCTATACACAGAACTCAACATTCTTTTATACTGATATTTATACATCGGTCCCAAAATACCTGACTGCTGATTTTAAATTCCGGGAATGTATTACTAATACGATTGGTTTAAACCTTATTTATGAAGTCAGGGATCTCTTTAAACCTGAGGATGCACCATTTTTCAGCTTGTTCCCTATAAATATCAATATTGCAGCAAATTATACGATGAGGACAGGATCTGATGATCCACAAGTAATTAAAGACCATTATAACTATTGGAGCGATAGATACCAGAACTTCTGGATTCAAACAGGGATAAAACTTGCATTTTAATATATAACAACCAGTTATTGCTGTCATTTAAAGTATATTCTGTCCTTCCCGTGAAAAGGGGAATCCAGTTTTTTCTTTTATTACTCTGGACTCCCGCCTTCGCGGGAGTGACATTATGAAACTCTGTTGCAAAGGCCACAGGGAATTACGAGTAAATTATATACATATGTAAGAGTCAGATACAATTCTTTTCAAAGGAGACACAATGCGCACCATTTCATTATTAATAGCTTTTCTTCTCTTTTCTATCACATTCGCAGAAGAACCGGAAAAGGCCCCTGATTTTACCCTGAAAAACACTAAAGGTGAAGACGTCTCTCTCTCTGATTTTTCAGGGAAAGTTGTCGTAATCGAATGGTTTACCACCTGGTGTACCAAGTGCCGTGAAGCCTTCCCCGAAATAAAACCATATTTTAATAAGCTCAACAAAGAATACGCAGATAAAGATGTTGTGGTAATGGCAATTAACCTTGATAAAAAGGCGCCTGAAAAAATCAAGGCTTTTGCGGAGAAAAAAGGCATGGAATATATGCTGCTCCTGGATGCCGAAGGTATAACGGGTAAAAGCTATAGCCTGAAAACATTACCGCTAATTTTAATAATTGGAAAAGATGGAGTTATTGTTAAGAAATTCCAGGGATATAAAAAGAAAAAGACAATAAAATTGATAAAAGAAACAATCGAATCACTAATGAACCCTTCAG
>JAUXBV010000199.1 GCA_030619215.1 Fibrobacterota bacterium
CTTCTCCTTACTAAAATTGTAGATAAGGCCCGCATTGACTGTGCTATTCTCATCAATAAATCCGGAAGAATGATTACGTCACAGAGTGAGACCAGTGAATATGACAAAACCTCACTTGCCGCCTTAATCTCCGGTAATTTTGCCTCAAGCAGCTCTATTGCCAATCTGCTTGACGAGAACGAATTTACCTCTATGTTACAGGAGGGTGAGAACAGACATATTTATATAGCGCAGGTTGATAACGATTCGATTCTTGCCTGTATCTTTGACAAACGCACCAATGCGGAAAAAATTAAATTCTGTATAGAAGAGCTTTCTTCAAAACTTATAAAAGTTCTCTCCAAAATCTATAATAATATTGTGCTCGATCCTGAACTCAATATTGATATTTCGCAAAGTTTAAACTTCTCTTAATTACTAATCAAATGAGTACAATAGTATATTTACAAAAGATAGCGCAAAACAAATAGTAAAAACAACACTAATAATAGAATACCAGTCAGTGTTTTCCACGATTTCCACCAATTACCCGAATAGCTGCTGCCTGAGAATTCTTCCTCCACCAGTGCATCGTAATCAAAATCGTCCCCTAAATCAATACCGTCAAGATAGGTGTCATCCGACCAGCCGGCCCGTTCATCGGAGCCACAATGGGGGCATGCTTTCGCTTTCTTTCTTATCATTTCGCCGCAATAGGGACACGGGACCATATCGTTCTTATTCACAACAATACTCCGATAATAAATACCTCTTACCTTACTATTAAAATAAACATTCCCCGTTCTATCTTGTATTTTATAATAAAATCTATATTATCCTAAGCATAGGATAATATTGTGTAGAAGCGGACAGGTCATATCAAATATGCCCTGCCGCTTAACACACTATTATACTTATTTGCACGGTGCCACATTGGTGGTGCAAAAGTATATCAGAAAATCCATGACAACTCTACTTATAAATCTATTTATCTGGCTATTCGTTGTACCACTGATTACAGGTACACTTTTACTTTTTCTGAACAGCACAAAAAGTAAAAAGTCTATACATTCAAACAGCAGCCGGACTGCTGTCCTTCTCTTTCATTCCGTATCCGACAAATCACTCACAGAACAATCACATGTCACTACCAATACATTTAAGCGGCTCCTGTCGTATATACATAAACAAAAGTATCGTACTCTGACTGCTTATGAAACGGCACTGTTTCCCGAGAATAAGATCGACACTTCAGCATCGTATATTTCCTTGATATTTGACGATGGATTTGAAAATTTCTACACAAATGCCATTCCTCTATTAAAACAACTTGATATCAGGGCCAGTGTATTCATTGTCGCCGGCAGTATTGATTCTTATTCGTCATGGGATATCTATAAACCCCAAAAGCAACTTTCAAAAGAGCAGATCCGTTCAATTTCAATAGCCGGGCATGAGATCGGCAGCCACACACTCTCACATCCCGATCTTGTTTTACTTTCCGATAAAGAAATTACCCATGAGCTGTCAGAGTCTAAAAAAATCCTTGAGGACATTACCGGGACGCCGGTAAAGTCACTGTCATTTCCTTTCGGAAGCTGGAGTATGCGCGTGTGGAACATTGCAAAGGAATGCGGCTATGAAGCTGCCGTGGCATATAGAAAGCACAATAGGGCAACACCACCCATAATTCCCACCACCGGAGTGTATGCCTTCGATTCTGTGGAAGATATAATAGAAAAAATCGAGAAAAAACAGGCGGTTTCAAACGCAATACAACGCAGCTTAATCATGCCACACTTTGCAAAAGGAACACCGGTTTGGAAATTCAGGAAAACGTACAATATCTTTAACTATTTTCGATAGAAACGGTTGCCGGTACCTTTACTTTTAATAATACTATCCATCCGATAATAAATAGTATAGCTAACGCGGAAATACCGCTGCGGGAAGCTATCTGTGCTTTTAGGCCCAGGGAATGAACAACTAAATTTGAAAGGGCTACAATAGTCGGCCCAAGAATTATGGCAAACCTGCCCACCATATTATAGAAACCGAAATATTCACTGCTTTTGTCATGAGGTATCATCTTTGAATAGAATGACCTGCTCAGGGCCTGAATCGCTCCCTGAACAGTACCGGTAAGGCAGGCAAACAGGATAAAATGCATACCTGTTCTTAAAATCCATGCGCCACCCATAGTAATAAAAATGTATATAACCACTGCTGAAATTATCACATTTTTTGCGCCTATTCTCCTTGATATTAATCCAAATATAATAGCTGAAGGGAAGGCGATAAACTGGACACAAAGGAGTGCAACCATTAATGTTCCAAAAGATATGCCAATTGACAATCCGAAATCAGTACACATCATGACCACCGTATGAACCCCGTCAATATAACACCAATAGGCAATAAGAAAGAGCAATAAATTTTTATCCGAGCTGATAGTCTTCGCTGTTTTGCCTAACTTTTGAAATCCTTTTGCTAAAATGGCAGATATTCCTTCATATATTTTCCTTTTTCTTTCGTGAACAAAAAAGAGTATGGGTATTGAAAAAAGCAGCCACCAGAGTGCGGCTGATAAAAAGATATACCTGATAGCCGTTGCACTGTCATTTAAGCCGAACAATGCGGGCTTCTTATACATTAGAAGATTTAAAATAAAAAGAATACCGCATCCAAGATATCCCAGGGCATATCCCCACGAGGAGACCATATCCCGCTGCTCCAATTCAGCGACATCAACAAGAAAGGCGTCATAAAAAAGATTTGCTAAATTAAAGCCTATACGTGCAAAAATAAAAACTGAAATGGCAACGAACCACTCCCCTTTCGGTATAAAGAAAAGCCCTACTGTCATTATAATACCAACGCATATAAAAAAGGTAAGGAATTGCTTCTTCGCTCTGCCCGCACCTGCGATTGCCCCTAAAACCGGTGACAGCACTGCAACGCAGAGTCCGGCGAAAGCGTTTCCAAAACCAAGGCGCATAGTGCTTATTGCACTCTCAACACCGCTTGACCAGTATTCCTTGAAGAATCCCGGGAAAAACGCAGCCATTACTGTAAGCGCAAAAGCAGAATTGGCCCAGTCATAAAAGCACCATGACCAGACAGCTTTTTTATTCTCGCCAAAATTCATGTCTTCTTTTCTTTCTTCTCTGCAGCGGGAAAAAGAACATTATTTAAAATCAGCCGATAGCCGGGTGAATTTTTATGGAGCTCTAATAAGGTATGTCTATCCCCTACCAGGTGGGCGTAGTCTTCCGGGTCGTGGCCGCTCAGGAAAGCGAACATACCCTTCCCTTTTACCCCATGCAGGTATTTAACCCGGTTTGTCCCTGGAATAAAACCAAGGATTACAGCACTCTTCTTGATCACTTCCTTATTATACGAGGTGCATAATCCGAAATACCCTTTTACCGTTGAAGTGTGGTTCTGGGTGAGCATAGTCGGTACGGGATCCAGCTTTGCACTGAATGCAAAGAGCTGGAAATCCAGTGCTGGTTTACGCATAGGAGTATTAACCATGTTAACGTCAATATTGCCGAAATAGGAAGTTATGGCTCTAGTCTCAATGGTAAAGTTTTCAAAGGCAAAACAGCTCGAAAAGTCAAGTTTACTCCTGTATTGAGGGTCGACGCCGTCGCCGTCAAACGGCGCTTCCGTGATATCGGTACCCAGGCTTGCAAGCGCAATGTCAAGCGTGTTTGTGGCGCTGCACATCGCAAACAGGAAATGGCCCTTCTCCACGTATTTCTTTATGGCAAGTGCGACCGCTTTTTTACAATCGGTAACCTTTGAAAAGCCGAGCTCCCGCGACATCTTCTCAAGCCGCATTTTCTGGCGCTGATACCACTGTGCGTGCCGAAAAGCCCTGTAAAACTTACTATACTGCCCGGTAAAATCCTCGTGATGCAAATGCAGCCAGTCGTAATCGGAGAGCCTGCCTGCCAGAACCTCTTTGTCATAGACCGTATCGTAGGGAATTTCCGCATACTTCAGCGCTATAACAACCGCATCATCCCAGGGAGGCGTGCTGGGGGGAATGTAAACGGCAATATCAGGAGCTTTCTCTAAGGTTACCTTCTCCATATTGTTATTTTCAATGACAGTAAGGATCTTTGCAAAATCCGTTTTGGAGATATGCTCAATGGTAACGCCGTATTTCCTTGCCCGCAGCTCAATTCCCTTCAATTCCTCAATAGCAAAGGAGCCGCCCCGGTAATTCAGCAGCCAGTATGACCGCGCTCCCTGTTTCAGCGCATGATATACCACACCATACGCCTTAAGGTGGTCTGTCTGGACGCCGTCCATAGGCACCAGTATCATGGCCTGTAAAACTTCAGCCAGGCAAAAGAGCAAAATAACAGGGGCATTGCATAAAAAAAGCGCGAAGTTTCGCGCTTTTACTATAGGGAAAATGTTAACTATAAACTTCATACACCTAAAATAAATAAGTAAGATGCAGGCCGCCAACTTTGACCGTGTAATTCTCCGTTGAGCTCTCAGCTTCATCGGTATAATCCTCATATTTGCCCATAACCGTAGCGGAAAGCCTCGACGTTATCGCATATTTGAGCTCAGCCTGGATTGCCTTCTGCTCAAGACCAATTCCATCCGAGGGAAAATCATCAGCCGTTTCATTCTGGTTTCGGTATTCACCTTTTAAAGTAAGCGTTAATTTACGAGGGATAATGCCTATTCTCAAATTATCCGTAATTTTGTAATCAATCCTCTTTGAATCGTCATCTATCTCGGTTTTATATTTTACCTTTACAGAAAGCTTGTTACGTATTATCCTCTTTATGCGAAAACCGAAGCGCGCTTTTACGCCATTTTCCCAACTGTCCTCTTTTTCTTCGCCTTCCTTATAAATCCCTGCATATATATCCTTATAATTGGTATAATCATTCTTTCTTCGCATACTGTATTTAATACTGTAATCAATTCCATTACTGAAACGCTGCTTGACTTCCAGCCCTACAGTATGGTCAACTTCTCTAAAATCATACTCTTCATATACCGTATTTGTATCATTTGTGGTTGCATCAACACTTAAATACGATCCCATATCTGTCTTATTCTGGAATTTTACTTCATAATCAGTATTTATCGCCGGCTTATTCTCACCAAAAGAATATTCCCCTGAAAGGTCAATGGTGTTATAATGCATTGAAGATTCATTGTCATCCTCTAAAGTATATGAAACCGATGTCTGCTCATACTCATAACCGAGCTGTGCCTGTAAATTATCAAGAAGCTGCTTTTCTCCCTCAAGGGTAATTACGCGCCTGTCAGACTCGAGGTACGGATTTCCCGCTGAATAATAACCCTCCGCTACTTCCATAAAGGTGGCGTTTAAATCATAACCTTGTACCATTCCCTGAACATCCAGTAAAAAGGCATAGTTATTACTGTCAGGGTCAACAACCCCAAACACTCTCCGTATTGATTGTAGTATTTGCGGTTTATACCATGCTATCTCCCCCCAGTCGTTTGTGTCAACCGTATCATGCGCTCCCATGTCCAGCTCGGCGGTAATCTCCATTTTCCCATTAAACAACACAACATTTGCATCAATACACCCTGTCGCTGCTGATATGGGATCGGTCACAGCCGTGTCGTCCAACTGCCCGGTGAACAGGGGTTTCGTGTCCTGATCGTGGGAAATGAGCCCGCGAACTGATACGGTGACGTTATGCGCCGGCTTATAGGCAAGGTTCGCAACATAGGTTAGCTGCTGGCGTATGGAGGCACCCGTATCAACAGTATCATTAAACAGCTCAATCTCATGGTCACCCAAATCTTTCTTCTTCTCAGTCTCTCCGGCAGCGAGCTTAAACTCCATCCGCTTTTCGCCCCTGCCCATAGGTAAGAATTGACCGGTATATTTAATACCTCTCATCTTGCGCCCGGAAACCGACGTCTCGGAAATGTTCTCATAATAATCACCCAGGATGAAATGCTGACCTGCATAATTCGTGGATAACGTAAATAAATTCGCTTTTACCCTGTTATCCAGCCAGGTATTCACCAACAGGTCGCCATTCATGTTTACATCCAGCATTCCTCTTTTGCCCTGGGCGAAAAAGATAATCTCAGGCTGCATTTTATCAGAAAATTTATCACCATGCTCACCCGGATATTTATTCTGAGGATATATTGCCCTAGAATAGGTGGAATCATAAGTAGTATCAGTAGCTCCAAATATTGTATCAACATGATGAAGAACTGTATCAAGCGGGTGATAGTGGGTTCTTGGATCAAAATATTTAAAACCCAGGCTAACGTTTCCAATAAAGCTTGCTGTAGCTTCCCGCGGCGCTTTAAGAGCAGAAAAGCCGGACTTGAAATTGCTGCTTACCCGAATATCCGCTTTTGTCTTCGGAAGTACAATAGATTTTACCTCCTCCGGCGGTTTTAATATTTTCTCCATTTGCTCCGGCGTTACGAGGCTGAAATCAACATTGTTTTTATATACCATTTCGCGCAGCCTCTTATTTATCTCCTGCTCAGTAACAATACCGGTTTTATTGCTGGTTATATCCGCTGCAATACAATTTACCGATGCCCCTTTTTTCACTGCAATGCCATTGC
>JAUXBV010000425.1 GCA_030619215.1 Fibrobacterota bacterium
CCACGTCCCGCTCAAGATCCTCCTGGGAGGCTTTATAAACGACAGCCATCCCCCCCCTGTCAATTTCCTCGATAATCTTGTATCTGCCTATCTTGGTACCGACATTTAAATAGGTACGCTCAATATTACTGAGGAGGCTTTTGACTTCCACATTGTCATCTTCGGGGAAGCCGTGGAACAGGGCTTTTTTTGATTTCCTATATTTGGTTGCCATATAACGAAACCGCTTGTAATGTTATTTTCATACCGCGCTTACACTCGCTATAGATTACTTATCTCGCGCTGCGCAGCGGTAAATGTTACCTATCTCAGGAAGTGTTACAACCGCTCTCCGTTCTCATAGATCCTCAAAATCGGGGCAGCCGCACGTTGCAGCTCCGGAAAGTCAAAAGGGCTTTGTGAATCGGGCTCTGGATCAAGGCAACCTCCTAAGGTTCTATAGGTAGACCATAATTTACAGCTCTCCAGGTAACGCTGCTGAGGCGAAAGTCTTGCCCAGTCTTCCTGCTCCTCATTCATGAATATTTTATTTTCAAATTTATCTTTCATAGTATTTTTTTTCCTATAAGAAAGTTAACCGAATAAAATCACGCAACGGATTTAATCATTAGTTCAATAACTATAGTATATAATAAAGTACAATTTCTATTTATAACAAATGTAATATATTTTGAAAATCCGCCGGAACAGGTGCGGTAAAAGTTACCACCCTGTCTAAACCTGGATGGGGAAATGACAATTGCTCAGCATGGAGATACAACCTGCGAAAGCCCCTGTTTTTCTCAAACAGCAATCGATCCCTTTCCCGGTCACCATAGCGAACATCACCGATAACCGGACACAATATATGAGCCAAATGCACCCGGACCTGATGTGTTCTGCCGGTATGTAAATTTACTTCTACCCGCGACGCGTTATTATACGAATCAACCACCCTGAAGCTGCTGCGAGAGCTGAGACCGCCTTCACCTACCTCAACTTTCATTCCCCTGTTACGCTCATGAGTTTTTAACAGGGGAAGCTCTATTGTACCCCTATTTATTGAAGGGACGCCATGACAGAGTGCAACATACCTTTTCCCAAACTTATTATTCCTAAGGCCATTATGTAAAAAACGAAGAGTCCGCTTGTTTTTTGCAATCAAGATAACACCTGATGTATCCCTGTCCAATCTGTGTACTAAAACAGGCTCGATGAATTTCTTTTTTCCGGAGGAATGCTTCACATAGCTTTTCGCGAGGTCAATCAACGTATCCTGTTTCAAGTGCTTGGTTCCACCATGAACCACCAGGCCTTCCGGCTTATCACAAACCAGAAGCCACTCGTCTTCATAGATTATTTTAAAATTCCGCTTGAAAAATTCAGTGCGTACCAGTGAAGGGATCCCTTTATAAACATTTTTTTTGTCTGAAGTTAATTCTGCCCGGCCTATATCTATTTCAATAATATCCCCTGATTTTAAACGATAGTTCTGTTTTACCCGTTTACCGTTAACCCTGATATTCCCCTTACGTATAGAGCTGTAAATCTCTGAAAGGGATGTGCCGGCCAGCTCTTTTCTCAGGATACGGTCAATACGTACCTCTTCATTATCATCATCAATCTTTATTATCTTCATGCCTTTTTTGTTTTCCACTTAAAATATCTGAGAGCGGCATATATACCTATACCCACACCCAGGGAGTCTGCAAAAAAATCCGGCCAGGTACCGAGCCTGTTTGGAATGGGAATCTGATGAAGCTCATCAATACCTGCGTAGATAATGCTAATTATTATCCCAAATTTCCAGGCATTTGCTATTGTAAAGGATCTGACAAGAAACAGGTATCTGAAAAGAAGAAACGCAAGGATCAAATAAACTGCGCAATGCGCGAACTTATCCCAGTTCCACAGGCCAATCTCCGGCATCTTTTCTCCGGGAATAGAGGTTAGTACCATTATTATCGCTGCCCATAAAAACAAAGGGAGGGTGATTGTCAGGGATTTGATTTTATTCATAATAGAATCCAGGAGACAGGAGTCAGAATAGCATTATAATAATTTACTCACCTCTTCAAGTTGTTCCATAAGCCTTGAAGTATCTGCATAACCCAAATCTTTTGAAAGAATTAAATAATACCGGCACTCTTCAAGCGAACCTTGAGCTATATTCATAAAACGCTTCTTTTCCGGCTTAGTTCTCTTTTTAAATCCCTCTGCTATATTTGCAGCAACTGAAACCCCAGCTCTTCTTATTTGTGATATTAATCCATACATTTCCGCCTTAGGAAAAACCTTACTCTTGTGATAAATAGCTAAAACCATCTGGTGTGCCTTTTGCCAGACTATAAGATCCTCAAACCTCTTTGCAGGTTTCCTCTTTATAATTCCTCCTATTTTTTTGATTGTTAATGAGATACCACTTGTAAATATTGATTATTTATCTACTTCCAATAATATGACATCAAAATAGTCTGTCTCCTGTCTCCTGAATAGTAAAAATCTTTTATCCCCCCAACGAAAAAACCCCTCTCCCCACCTGAATCTCTCTAACAACAGGAAGATTCTTTTTTCCGCCCAATGTGTGCTGATCCAAATAATATATTTCAATTACATCTCCCGGCCTTACTGAGATTCTATCCTTCTCTTTAGGGCTTAGCGCAAATACCGTCCCTAAATCAGCACTGAAAACCCCTGAATTTACCCCTGTTTCTATCAGAGCAAGCGGGAGCTGATCCCCGGTAAGGCGCGAGCTTGCTTTTGCCCAGACCTTATCCTTTTCCCGTGCTTTGAGATTCATGTCATGGTCAGCAATAACAATTTTCAAATTCTGCCCGGGAAGGATAAAGTTTTCCGGAGAGAGCTTAATCTCAGCATCACTTCCCATGAGAAGCAGATCCCCCCATAATTCAGGATGATAGGAGATATTCCTGCCAATATTGGTCACCCATCTTATAAGCAGTCCCTCACCATTGTTCATTGAGTAATTGAAGCCGATGATCTTTCCTGGCAGCGGGTACCACCTCTTGAGTAATCCGGCAGGTACAAAAGCCTCACAGGTATACTGGCTCCCTTTACGAATCGAAGCAAATTGTATTATACCATCCTTTAATACCTTTGGTGTAAAGGCCCGCGGTGACGAGAATACCGATTGTCCTGTATTTCCTTTCCTGCTTTTTGCACGGGGCCATACCCAGAACTGATAACTTCGGTCTTTGATCCGTTGCAGATCTTTCAGGTTGTGCGGATCAAGAAAAATCTCAAGCGCATCCGTATCCCAGAAAATACCTGCCAGGTATTTATTATCACGTGCATCGTTAATTTTATAGGCAAAATAGAGCCCCTGATTATCCCACTGTACAAACAGGCAGTTGCAGTTCTGTAACTCAGCAGGCAATTTTTTAAGCCCCTGTACGCTGCCACACAATGCAAAGGGCCTGCACTGCTGCCATTCATTAAGACGGCCGTCTAAAATAACAGGCTGTGTTACTCGAACAGCGCCTCCCCAGGCATTGGTATAAGTGTCGGTTTTTATTAGTGTTTTAGCTTCCTGCTGTTTGTCCGGCCTTTTAACCTTTTCGGGAATATATACCTGCTCAGGGATAAAGTAATCCTTTATCTCCGGTTGCGCACTCAGGCCAATACCAAGCGTCAATGATGTCTTGCCTTTCAAATAACGCTCCCGCATACTCTTTGCGGACTGTGCATATTTATTCAAGTTTGGCATGAGTAAATTCGGTGTTGAAGCAAGGGTAACAACAAGATCAAGGTATTCCCGCGCCCACTGGTGATAGTAATAGGGATTTCTCCTCAAATCATCAAGCCCCGGGCCTCCCTCAAACCATCCGGCGATATCCTCTCCCAGCCCCTTCTTAAGAGTTTCAAGGAACTCAGCCGCCCGCCTCAACCCCTCTTCACTTACTTCCCCTGTTTCAAGCGCTTCTTTAATTGTACCGGCAAAATCAACATCTTCGAGAAAGGATCCGAATTGAGCATTACCGCCTGACATCTCCAGCGCTGCCCGGCGAGCTTCACC
>JAUXBV010000209.1 GCA_030619215.1 Fibrobacterota bacterium
GTACTGCTTATTTTGTAGTGGCCATAGGTGTTGGTATTATTGCTTTGTGTAAATTACTCTTCTTTGATTTTGCATGCTGGAACTACAACATAGGAATGTTTATCTATAGAAAAGAAAATATTGATATTTTCATGAGACTTATAGATTATGGGGCTATATTTGTAATTCTAATTGCATTTATGAAACTTATACAGCTTCCCAAGGGTGGGCATAATTTTCAAAGATTCTTCAAAGCAATTAGTGTTGGATTACTTATTGTCTATACATCTCTGGAAACAAATACCTTTTTCCATTGGTATGTTCCGGATTTTCAGGCCGGTTCTATTTCCGTTCTTTGGGCACTGTTTGCTATTGTGTTTTTAGTCATTGGGATTAGAAGAGATAGTTCAGTCTGGCGTTACAGCGGCTTACTACTATTTCTTATTGTCACGGCAAAGGCTTTTCTTTTCGACCTCTCAGAATTGGAAATAATCTACCGGGTAATTGCTTTCATGATCGTTGGTGTACTTCTCATTGCAGGATCATTTGCCTATATCCAGGCTAACAAAAAATTTATAACGAAGGAAAATAAATGAACAAGAACTTTGTTTTAATAAGCTTACTTTTTTATGTAACACTATGCCAGGCAAAAATAGCACCTTATTCCTTTTTATATTACAGAGATTTAAAAGCTCCTGAGACATTAGAAAATGAGATTGCTTCATTTGTTATTAATGACAGCCTCTATTTACATACAGAAGATTACTTTTCAAACATACGATTGTATTCAAAGGATAACAAAGAAATACCTTTTATTATTAGACATATTACTTCAAATGATACAATAACATACGAACCTGTTATCCACCTCAGTCAACACGATTTTAAAAGGAATAAAGACAACAGCATAGAGGTAATTTATAAAAGAGATAAAAAAGATTCCATTCCTGTCTCACTTACCCTTGAAACCTCAAAAACAAACTTCGAGAAAATGGTTACAGTATATGGAAGCAATAATATTAAGAAGTGGACAGTATTAGTAGAGAAACAGCCAATATTTGATTATGAAAAGTATATCGACGTGCGAAACCTTACCGTCTCATTCGATAAAAAACCTTTTATTTATTACAAAATCCATCTTAACAATATAACAGAAATAAAAAATTCTCCCTTTACACAAATATTTGCTGAGTATGATGAGCGGGAGGTGAAAAGGCGTTATAAAGAATTTTATGAGTATAAGATAACTTTTCATATTAATAATACCATTTTCAAAGGAAAATATAAGAAGTTGGTATATGGTAAAAAGGTTTTAAAAGAATATCCCCTCCTCATATCAGAAACAATTCAGGACACCACCGATAAAACAACCAATACCTATCTTGGTTCAAACCGGCAACCTCTTAACAAAATATCGTTAAAGGTAAATACTAAAAATTTTAAGAGGAAAATAAAAGTCGAGGGAACAAATGATACTACTGATGATCCAACCTGGTACTATCTTGGAAATACGGAAATCTACGATGTTACAGCCGGAGATTTTCATAAAGAAAAGATGGATATAGATCTGAATAGAACAGGACGATTCACCAAATACAGGATAAAAATTTATGACCATGACAATTTACCGATTACTTTCTCTTCTGTTTCTGCAATAGGTGACATTCATGAAATTCTTTTCTTTCACAACAACATTTCCTCCTTAAAGGTTTATTATGGTGGCAATGATATTCCGGCTCCTAAATATGATGTGTCTTCTGTTTTGGCTGAGGCACCACCAATAAAAGGCAGCCTTTGGGAGTTGGGAAAAGAATATCGTAATATTGAGAAACCTTTATCTACAAAAAGGCAACTTTTAAAACCAATACATATACTTTATGGTGCTCTTGCATTAATGATTATTGTATTGTTGTGTGTATTGGTCTTTACTGTTAAAAAGGTCGACGAAAAGATAAAACCGTAGGCCCTTTCCATAAAAAATTTCAAACTTAGCATAGTAATCATGCAATAATCCCGAAATAAAAGCGCTAATACCTTAAAGTTTATTATCTTATTTTAACAAACCAAGCTTAAAACACCTTTAATTTAACAAGCAGGAACTATTGAATAATCACTCCATTAAGACAATAGACTTCTACTTCTTCTCAGGCACCGGCAACACCCTATTAGTTGTCAAGAAAATGAAAGAGGTCTTTGAGAATAACAGGATAGTTGTTAATCTCTTTCATCTTGAAAAAACCGATCCACGGAAAATAGATACAAACCATACTATTGGCCTGGCAGTCCCTGTCGCTGAGCAGGGGACATTCCCGCTTGTGTGGGATTTTGTAAAAAACATGCCGCAGGCAAACGAAACGGCGGTTTTCATGGTTGACACAATGCTGGCGTTTTCCGGAGGGATCGTAGGGCCGATAAGAAAAATTCTCAAGCCAAAGGGGTATAAACCGATTGGCGCGAAAGAGATTTGCATGCCGAACAATCTTTTCCCGCGAAAAATAGATGAAGAAAAGAATAAAGAAAAAGTCAGAAAAGGACTTATACGGGCTGAAAAATATGCTGAAGATATAATAAGCGGCAGGTCAAGGTGGCGAAGGATACCCATTCTCTCTGATTTTATGGGTTATTTCTCCAAAGCGGATTGGGCGTGGAAATCATTGCGAAAACATTACAAGTTAGCTGTTGATGAGTCAAAGTGCATACAATGCGGATTGTGCGAGAGCCTTTGTCCTGTTGGTAATATAACCATGAATGATTATCCTAATTATAGGATAATATTGAGTAGAAGCGGACAGGTCATATCAAATATGCCCCGCCGCTTAACTCACTATTATCCGGAATTTCAGGGCAAATGTACAATCTGTATGCGGTGCCTTTCATTTTGCCCAAAGAAAGCAATAGCAAGAATAAAGACAAAGCATGAAATATACAGGGCTGTGAATGTTAAGGAGTTGATTGATTAACTATATTATTACCTATGAACACACGGACGATTCTTTTCATAAGCACAATCACATTTTTTCTGCTGCCTGCCTTTGCTTCCGAGATTGACACATCAGAAAAACCACCTGTCCCGCATTACAAAAGAAACGTCGTAAAAGTACACCCCTTTATCCAAAAAAAAGAAGATGTTGATATCTCATGGGTGGCTGTTACTGCAGAACGTAAGATTGTCGAGTTGTTTGCCAACGCCCAGGTAATTGTGACCTCTCATCTTATCCGAAGCCCCACGTCCCTTAAACCTGATTATCAAATAAAGGGAAGTGTTAATAAGAAAGGTTTCCTGTTGACAGCAGAGATTACACTTTCGGATAAAAAAGGCAATAAAATTTCATCCGGCAAAATTATAGGCACAATCGGATTTTTCAAAAGAATAAGAAATGTTACCGGCGAGACTGTTGTTTATGCATTGGGCATAAATGAAAAATTAGAAAAGAGAGACACTACAAATAAACCGACAAACAGTAATATCGCCTATGCTCTATACCTGCTTGCTAAACAAAAAGTATTGGCAGAGCAACCTGATCGGGCAATAAAGCTTTTATTAGAAGCGGTTAAAGAAGATCCGAAATTTGCAATGGCCTATTGGACAATGTCTCGGATTTATAATAAAAAAGGCAGTAAGGACAGTGCAATTGTTTGGGATAATAAAGCCATTGAGATTGACTCAACCCACCCCCGGTGGCCTTATGCTGATTCAATTGATAAAGAGCAGCCATTAAGGCACCTGCTCCATGTTTCAAAAAGGCAGACGTTTGAAGTTATCGATTCGGGCCTGTCATGTAAATACACAGAGCTCGAACATTACGGCTTTTCAGCTATAACCTGGTGTATCGACCCGAAGCTCTTTACAATTGATATAGAGCTGCAAAATACAAACACAGGGAATCATATCAAGGAATTTTTCAGGGATAAAAGAACAATACTGGCCATAAACGCCGGCTTTTTTGAAATTGACGGTAAATACAATCTGACTCCATCCGGCCTGATTATTTCAAACGGGAAGATGATATTCCCTGTTACCGACCATGGCGGCTCCGGTGTTTTCTGCCTGAAAAAAGGCAAGCCTGAGATAAAATGGTCAAAAGACACCATAATCCCAAATGAATATGAACTTGCCTTTCAATGCGGGCCGGTAATAGTCGAGCACGGCGGCAAACCCGGTATCTATAATAACAATTACAGGCGCCTGAACCGCTCCGCTATCGGAATCTCTGATGGTAAAGTGGTTATTACTATCGTTGTTGGAGAAAAAAACGTTGGCCTCAGCCTGTACGAGCTTGCCCAATATCTCCGCACCCCAAAAAATGAAGGTGGCGCAGGTTGCGATGTGGCCCTAAACCTTGACGGCGGCTCCTCAACACAGGCGCGTTTTATGTATCAGGGATTTGTAATCAATATAAACGGGCTCTGGGCGATTAACAGTGCTGTTGTGGCGAAAAAGCTAAAATAATTTTTTTTGCTTATTTATTGCTTTATCCAATATTATTAAAGAACCTTGAGGTTTTTGAAAGCTTTGCCAGTAATATAGCTCTTATTGTGAAAACATAATACGTTGTGAATATGACTGTTTTGTAGCTTGTACTTGTACTATATAACAGCCATTGCCAACATGTTTTAAGCCATTTAATACAATACTTTTTTGGTAAGAAGTTAATTGTGGAGTAAAAGTTTTAATTACTCTTCCATTAAGACTATATAGTGCAATCTTTTTTATCCGGGTGTCTTCTTTGCATATAATTTTAATGCTTCTGTTATTAGATATTATTGAAATAGGGGGTGCATTATTTTTTGTATAATAATTATTACTACCCGTAACTGATGACAATAGTCTCACATCAAGTATTGTAGCTTCATGATTCTCTACAGCTACACTTCCAACCGTTTTAGGGTAATAATCTTTGCATGAAAAAGTGACCTCATAGGTTCCTCTGTAAATGGGGCGGTAATAGCCGCCATGAGGTAAATGGGAATAGACATGATTGCTGTCTTTGTCAAGATTTTCAATGAATACCTTTGCCGCGAGAGGCTCCCCGGTTATGGAATCCGTAACTATTCCCCGGATACCGTTTAATACCTGTTCATAAAACGATAATAACGCATCTTTATTATAATCCCAAAGACTATTTAATTGATTCTCCGGTAGTGTTTTTGTATTGGACATTTCAATGGTAAGTCCCCTGCAATGATTATAGTGGAGCTGCCAGTCTAATCTGATACCTTCTGCCGTATACAAGCCCTCGGCACCGTTACCAACACCATTGGTACTACCGGTAAAATACCCTGTCGGACTATTAGCCTGGGCCAGGTCAGCGTATTGACGGGCAATAAGAAGGAACCAATCATTATCCAATGGCTTTACGAACTGGCAGGCCCACGGAGTAAGAGCACACTCAATGCCGCCATGTAAATCAGCTCCCATAACAAGATTATGTTGGCTTTCAAATTGTATGCATGCTTCAGTCTCTTTCTGATAGACATTGCCGTCAGGATGTGCTCCTCCTATATGGTTAGGAAAATTTCGATTGATGTCAATGTTATTTGCATTTCCCCTTCTTGCTCCGAAGACAGTATTATTCCCGCCGCTATATGTTCCATCAAGATTTATGTTTGGATTTATCCACATTTCTATACTGTCAACAATCCTGGTTACACGAGCATCCTGTCCATAATTTGTAAGCAGGTAATCAATCATTCGTAACATAAGCATATAGCCGGCTGTTTCATCGCCATGCATAGTTGACGCACTAAGGAATCCCGGCTCATTTTCAATATCATTAACGTGATCACTAACTTTTGCAACTAATATCTTTCGTCCATTATGTGTTTCACCAATCTCATGAATTTTACACAGTTCAGGGTAATCGGTTTCAAACTGATTCATCATATTTATATATTCATCATAGGTGGGGTATTTATCCCACTCAAAGGACTCCCCGGGTTTTCCATAATACATTTGAGGGTTTTTCAGCAAATCACCTGGGTGTGTTAATACTTCATAGTAAAGATCATATTCTAAAAATTTCTGTAACTCCTCTTTATTTGCATACGCATAAACTTGCGAACCAAGAACCCTGTCAATAGAAACTACACTCGAAAGCCTGCTTATATCTGATTTCGAATTTATAGTAAAGCTGAAATAGACTTCCCCTCCTTGTTCAAGGTATTGGGAAGCTTTGGTATATTCATTAATTTCAGAAGAATAAAGCAAAGAAAAGCATAAACTAATAATTAATGGTAGGATTACAATTTTTTTTAACATGATGACCTCTACAAATAAAATTTAAACTTGTCATCTAATAATATACTACAAATTCAGAAATTTTGGATAATTATCCTTTAGTACTAATAATTATTAGGTTGTGGACGGGGTGAAAATAAGGCAAGGGTTATAAATCCTTAAAATTTCATTATTTCAAGGATTCAAACTCCTTATAATTAGGCTATTTTGAGGAGTAAAAAATCAAAGATTAGATAATTAGTTTCTGTTACAAGGTGCCCTTTAGGGTAAATATTGACAAA
>JAUXBV010000094.1 GCA_030619215.1 Fibrobacterota bacterium
AGGAAGACAATCAAAACGGCAAAATATGGTAACAGCAGGAAGGTATAAAGTGGTGTTGCGACTACGTCTGTACTGCTGACGGTAAAGAAGACCGGAGTGGGAAACAGAGCGGAATAAACAACTGTCATTGCGCCAAAAAACACAAGTACTTTCCGGTTTAAATTGCCGGAAAGCAGCATTGTATACCATACGGTAAATGGAATATAAACCATTGCAAGTATATGAAATCCTATAGTTGCAATATATAAAACAGGAAGTGAAGCTTCGGGGACTATCCAAAGGTCAACAGCGCATAGCGAGCTCAGCATTATTAAGGCAATGCCGAAAATGAGAAAGCTGCGATCGAAGCGGGTGCGTATCTCTATCCAGATAAACACCAGACCAATACCCAACAGGGAAGCACAGGCCATTTGAAGTGCAAAAGTCATATGGTTCAGTACCTCTCGCTCGTTGACGTGTAATACTTTTTAATATTATATAATACTGTTAATATAATACTATCAATAAAGCAACATTTTCAATATAAAAAATAATTCCTGAACACGCAATGCTCAGGATTGATTGAATTTTGATTTTTTTAGCATAATATCAAAGAAAAATCATAAAAGCATTCTATTTGGTTGGTTGTTTTTTCCTTTTGATATTGTCAACAGTTCAATCTTCTCGTATATTCTTATTAAGAGGATCTAATCATCACAACAAAGGACTGAGTATGTATTATAAATATTTCATTTTGCTGTTATGTATCGGCACATTGCTTTATTCCCGGGATATTGAGGAAGAAATTGACACAATTGATATGGCTGCACCTGAGTATAAAGAGACTGCTGGAGAAACTGACACCGTTAAAACTTCTGCTCCTGTTCAAGAGTCAACGGAAGAAACGGATACTGCCGGTATGTATTCACCTGTCATTCAGGAAACTGTAGGAGAAACCGAAGAAACAATTGCGCCGGTACAGCAGGAAAAAGTAAACCTGCGGGAGACAATACCTGAAGCGCCCTCCAGGCCAATTGCACAGTCTGTTATTGGTGGTATACTAACGGGTAATGGGGCGCTTGTGCTGGTGCTTGACCTGATCCTTATAGGAATGATGAACTCCACATACGGCGAGATACCATCCCAGGATCGAAGTTCGTTAGCTATAATAGCAATAGGTGGTGGAGCCCAGCTTATTTCCGGTATAGCACTGCTAAGCGTTGCAATGCCGAAATGGAAGGTGTACAACGAGTGGGAAGCTAAATACCAGGATAAAAGTATGAATACACTTAAAATCAATATTACGTTTAACTTTTAATAGACCTTTTATTTGTCCTTTACTGCGTTAGAGGTTTCCACCGATTAATTAAAGTATAACTGTCGCATTTCATTAAAATCACCCATAGTACGGCTTGTTTATAAATATTTTAGAACTTTATTAAGATTACCTGTAGTTTTATTATTATAAGAATGCTATAAGTAAAGAACACTATAAAGGAGGAAAATCTTGAGTAGCTTACCTTTTCCGCAATTTCTTAACAGGTATGGCATAAAACTTCTCTTTGCATCAACCGCGGATATTGTTCCGGGCACAATACTGGATAAGAAGAGAAGGGGCTACATCCCAATAGGGCATGTCGAGCACGTCCTCGGAGGGCCTTCTAAAATATGGTCGAGCAAACTCCAGCCTGCTAACTTTGTTTACGGCACTATTAAAAGAAATCTCAGCCTGAAAGGCAAAGTAAGCCTGGTACAATTTGGGATTGCTGTCAGCGGCGGCTTGAAGAATGCACGATCCGTAACCTTTGAAATCTCCGGTGTTAAAGCACGCTCATTCAAAACCCAGAGCAAAATCACAATACTGCCTCAAATCCAGAAAATTCGAAGAAAAAACAGAAGACTCTGGAGAATTATAAACAACAATTGGTTTGCCGATTATGTTTATTACGCAAGTGAAGCTAAAGTCACCTTCTCAGTCGCCGGCGGGGCCGACCTAAAAGCAGGTATTGAAAAACGGATAAAGATATCAGCCGGTGCAAATATCAATTGGGAATCCAATCGCAGCTTCACCATAACAAATAATGTCAAGGTGCCTTTTGGATTCAGTGGGTGGAGAGTTTAATTGTCAATTTTCAATAGTCAATAGTCAATAGTCAATAGTCAATTAAAAGAAACTATAATTATTCGCCTTCCCTGTTATTCCCTCTGGGTTCTTTTTAATATCCAGTTTCCAGTATCAAGTATCCAGTATCTGCCCGTTTATAGCAGTGTCTTTCGACAAATTGTTATTTTTCAGTTGTAAACACAGGCGTAAAATTCAGGTAACAAATATCTACTCAGAACGCTCTTTCCCCAATCCTATACCCTTATATATTTCCACTTCTTTTCTGAAATCAGCGTCATAAATTCTTCTTGCGTCAATGATTACCGAGCGTTTCATGTTCATATTGAATACATCTGCGGTAAGCTTCTTGAATTCATCCCATTCCGTCACAATTATGCAGCATTCGGCGTCCTTAAGACACTCCCCTATGGTTTCAGCATACGAAATCTGAATAGTATCCTTAATAAAGTTGTTCTTTGCATTGGGAATTGCTTTTGGGTCATAAGCAATAATATCCGCTCCTTCGGAAAACAGGTGGTTTGCGATTTTGATACTCGGCGCCTCTCTCATATCATCAGTTTCCGGTTTAAAGGAAAGGCCCAGTATTGCAATACGTTTTCCTTTCAGATTTCCTCCAAGCTCCTGTCTCGCAAGACCGACGGTATGCGCCGCCTGCTGCAAATTTATCTCCTCTACTGTTTCAAGCAGAAGCGGTGATAACTCACGGAGCTGCGCAAACGATATCAGGGCCTTAACGTCTTTTGGAAAACAGGAACCGCCATATCCGCAACCTGCATTCAGAAACACGGGATTTATCCTCCAGTCAACGCCGATTCCTTTGACAACTTCATAGATATCGATACCCGGAATAGTTTCAGCTATACGGGCCATTTCATTTATATATGAGATATTCATGGCTAGAAATGTATTGCGTCCATATTTCACCATTTCAGCACTTTCCAGCCCCATCCGCAGGACAGGCACATCAAGGCCTTCATACAGTTGGTTGCTGAAATTCTCCAGGAATTCACCCGAGCGTTCATCTAATTCCCCTACTACCACACTGTCAGGCTTGCGCGTATCATCTACTGCAGCACCCTGTCTGAGAAACTCAGGACTCATGCAAACCCCGAAATCTTTTCCAGCCTTTTTCCCGGAGTATTTCTCTAAAAGAGGAATAATTACGTTCCTTGTTGTGCCGGGAATTATTGTACTCCGTGCAACAACAACACTGTATGTATCTTTTTCGCACAGCGCTTCACCTATCGCAATTGCCGTTTCCTTAATAAGGCTCAGGTCCGCTTCTCCGCTCATCAGGCTTGGGGTACCGACAGCGATAAAAAAGATATCGGAATTGAGCACCGCTTCTTTGCGCCCGTGCACAGCCTTAAGTTTTCCTGAACTTACTGTTTTCTCAATAAGATCATCCAGGTCCTTCTCATAGAAGGGAGCTTTTCCTTTATTGATTGTGTCAACTTTTTCTTTATTCTGACTTGATGTGAGGACGTCAAAATCCCTCTCTGCAAAAACTGCCGCTGCAACAAGGCCCACATACCCTGTACCTAAAATAGCTACCTTCGGTTTTTCGCTCATTTATACTCTCCTTATCAATTTGACCGCTTTAATATGGTTTATATTTTCCCGATTAATTTTGTTAAGGGGTGAAGAAATAATAATATATTAAGCCTTTAATTATGTCCAGTAAATGATATACTAATTGGCATGATGAGTTTGAAGTAATCTTTTAAAAAATCAGCTCTAAGAAAGGCCGGTCAGGGGGATTAGGGGAGTATGACCGGCCTAACAGTGTGAGGATTAGGGGTATGATGAAACGATATTAGAAAAAATAGCATTACATTAGGGAAGATTTTCTAATATTCTTTTTTAATCTTAATTAACCAAAGTTAACTTTCCAATAGCCTTGATAATTTTATTTTTACCTGTTGTGAGTTTATAGAAGTAAATGCCCGAAGAGACTTTCCGGCCATAATTATTTGTTCTATTCCAGTTAAACTCAACACTCGTTTTATTTTTTCGTGATGGAGCCAACGTGTTACTATGTTTTCCGTCTACTGAATATATTTGAAGCTTGATTAAAGAGCTTTTGTCTATAATTCCCTTTGGAGCTGCAAAGAGCAGCTTTACTGATGATTCCGAAATAATAAATTGCTTCAATTGCAAAACAGGTATTGGGGGTGTTGCATCCTTTTTAATTGAGGTCTGAGGCTCCGGTTTAATTTTCAGCATGACACATTCATGGCTTTCAACATCGCAGGAAAACGCATCTTCAAATGTACCTAAATCCGAGCGCTGCCAAAGATCGCGAACTGTTTGCCTGCCGGCAATTTCCAATAAAGCCCATGAAACACTCATCGAAACACTGCTGCTGCCACGATTTAATAATCCTACTACTTTGGAGCTATCTGACATGTTTCTTGCATATATTTCCTCATTACCGTTATCCGAGACCTTAATTGCCTGCTCTCCCAGTATATCCTGATTAACAGCGATTATTTCAGGATTCATAAGGATATCCTTGGTTCCCTGACTCATATTAGAAAGATCATTAGAAAGGATTACAGGTGAATTTAATATACACCATAAGGTCATATGAGATTGATACTCCCTGTCACTCATAGCACCATTTGCAATGACCATCATATCCATATCATTCCAGCCACCGGGCCCTGAATATTCATGTATATCTTCTACACCCACATTTAGCTCGATTTCATGCTGATTAAAATCAAGAGCATTCATAATTCCATTTTCACCGTTATTATAATTATTTTGTATCCAGCGGTCCCGTAAATCCCATGTGGTTCTCCAGAGATGTCCGTGGGCTTCCCTTCCCCAGAGCCAGGGGTTTCTTCTGCCCCATTCACAAATGCTATATATCATTGAGCGCCCAGAATTTTTAAGAGCTTCTCCAAATTCCTTATAATCCCTGCTTGCTCCGGCCTGGTCAGAAGGGCCGGAACAAAGGTCAACCTTTACATAATCTATTCCCCATTCTGCAAATTTAGCCGCATCCTGCACATAATGCTTTGGATTGCCTCCACTGCCTGCACAACCCATAAAGGTACTCGGTCCAAGATCAGTATAAATCCCGACCTTTACACCAAGAGCATGGCAATAATCAACTACTTCTTTTACACCATCAGGAAACTTATCGCTCTTAGGAACAATATCTCCATTACTGTCACGATCCCTGTTGGACCAATTATCATCAATATTTACATACTGATATCCGAAACCTCTCAAACCACTGCTTACAATTGCATCTGCCATTTGTTTAATAAGTTGAGCATTAACATTTCCACCATATTTATTCCAGGAGTTCCAGCCCATGGGTGGTGTCAGTGCCAGGGTGTCACTGCAATGAAGCTGAAATTGTGACGTGTCTCCTCCTTCACTGCCAGACACGATGACAACCATATCATATACGCCTTCATCAGGAGCTGTTCCGGAAAGTATTCCTGATTCAGCCTCTAAATTCAATCCTGAAGGTAACCCACTTACAGAGAAACTTTTATCAGTACCGGCATTTATGGCGCCAAGTGTATGAAGGAAAGGGGCGTTTGGATAAACCCCTAATATTTTCGGGCCTACGATTTCCGGTTTAGCGAAGATAATTCCTGAAATAACCCAAATGATTATCAGCATTTTAATCACATTATTTTTTTCAAACACTATCTTAGCCCTCCTCCTATATGCTCATTTAATTCATTATTTATAATATTGAGAGTCTACCGGTTTTTTCAATAAATTTTTTATAATTATTTACCGTTGCCCGGATTCTAAATATGTAAACACCTGCTGGAAGCTCACTTTTCAGATGTATCCTGCAAATAGTACTGTTTGCTGTTATTAACTCTGTAAATATCGTTTGACCTTTAATGTTCATTATTGAAATCGAGAGCTTTTTTATTGAAATGTTTAACTTACTATTGAAAATAATCCGGATAGCCTTGTTAACCGCGTTGTTGTTTACCAGTATTTTAATCTTAAGCATACCTGACGGTAGCCCTGAACCCCCGGTAATTGGTGTCACGTCAGGGATTGCTTCATAGAGCAGAATTGACTCTGATGATATTGTAAAGGTTCTGTTCTGGCCTTTATTAAAAGGTAGAGGAGTTGTAGTGGAATCAAAGGGGTCAATAAGTGTATATCCCGCATAGGAATAATTGTCGGGAATATCAAAGGCCGATTCCGGATTAAGAGAGATCGATTTTGTCTGCGACGACGGGTTTCTGAGCATAAGAATGGCCTTGGTCCTGCTCCATGATGCCACTCCGTAAACCTGGTCCTGCCCGGGGCTTCCGCCGATAAAGTGGGCATCGAGTAAAATCTCATGGTTTGCATGTCCCCATCTGGCCGCTTCAGCCAGTACATCCCAGCACCCTTCTGTCATGAGACCGGGGGTGATATACAGCTCCTGAAGGTTAAAACCCTGTGAAAAATAGTTGCGAACCTCTTCACGAAAATCCTGCAGGTTAACCGGGTCGTTCATATCAAGTGGATTTCCATAGGCGTCATGGCTGTAGGATTTTCCCTGGTAACTTTGTCCATGACCAATGCCGTGAACCATTAATGAATTAAGCGGCACCATTGGATTGTTTGTAGTGATTTTATGTGCCTCCAGGTCCCGGTAGGTAACCTGCTGATCCCGCGTAGCGTCAGCCTGCCCCAGTGCATCCGCACCCTGTCGCCAGACAGAATCAAAAAACCAGAAAAAGAATGGCGAACCCCAGGTCCCGACAGTCGCATTTATAAAGACATTACCGTTACGTTCCCTCATTTCCCGGGACAGACGCGCAACCGCATACACATCTTCGGAACCGGTTATCCTGTCAAACTTAAAACTCTGCACATCGCTGTCCATTTTTTTGAAAACAGCGGTTTTAAAAATCGGGTAGTAATTGGGACCGCTAACTTTTAATGTTCCGTCCGAATGGGTCTCAACATTGGGATTCACCTTTCTGGCAATTTGCACTCTTTCATTAAGGCCGCCATAGCCTCCACCCGGGGACATCCAGAAGCCCATATTGGCGCCATATTTTGCAGCAGCTGATTTTAGCGGCGAAATCCCGGCGGGAAACTGACTTTGCTTAAGCTCCCAGATTGTCTCGGCCGTACCCACGTTAAGATTGTCATACCCGTCATCCACCAGGTACCCGGTAAAATTGACATCGCGCTCCTCAACAAGCTCCCTGCCAAATGCGTCGATTCTGTTAATAATATTATTTTCATTGAGGTTGCTACCATTAAGGTCCCACCAGGTGTTATAATGTAAAAACGCGTAATGTTCCCGGATCCTTTCCCGTTCCAGGTAATATTGAAAGCCCCGGCGTTTTTGATCGTACGGATATATACCAATCACTGAACTCTGACTGAAACTTTCACCCTCTTTGGTTATTTCTTCTCTGGGAAAATAGGCTGACGCTGTGCCATTGCTGACGGAACTTTTGGCAACCGGTGTCTCCTGGGCAAAGAAAAACTGTCCTGCGAATATGGGTGAGCCGTCCCTGATGCCAACCACCTCTGCACCTGAACCAGTAATATCAATCATATAGATACGATCAACATCCCATTGCCCGGTCGTTGCAGTATACACAATTTCCTGGTTTATATAATTGGAACCATCCCTTAACATTACTGTCCAGGTTAATGATAATTCTTTACCACCTGAACTATACGTAAAGGGAACCGTTACCTTCCATCCATTGAACCGCTCCCTTACTCGCAGAGATTGCGGATCGCCATGTAGTTTTTCTGTACCTGGTGTGCCGGCACTCATCTCTGTGTCAACTATGGTACTACCGCCATTGACCATTAACCGAAATAGTTCCCCAACCTGTAAATAATTGACGGAATTATGAATCTTATCTTTTAGAGTAGCAAGAGTCAGGTTATTGTTACTTAATTGAAATGTTGCTTCCATGATGTTATTTGACAGGGTATACTGATTGTTACTGCTATCTATTACAGCAATTCCTGGATCAGGTCCCAAAAATTCTGTTGCAGCACTGTCCAGGTGTAATGATAATTGCAGTAGAACAACCATCAATACAAATGCACCAGAAATTAGTGTTCTCTGAGGTTTTTCTTTATAGTGTATGCTTTTCATACAATACTCCTTGAGCATTCCATACTTCAAGCTCTTATCTGGTCAATACCGGCAGCTTTACCACACTTTCCTTATGCGTTTCGATCTTAAGCAGGTATATTCCTGGAATCGTATTCCTAGACAAATCATAATTCCCTTTGCCAATCCCTGAAAATGATGCTACGCATTTACCCTGCAAAGTAAACACCTTAAGCGTATGTGTGCCATTATGATGAATACTTACTGATGATTTACTAAAATCAATTACCCATTGCTTAACCCCTGAAGTTTTTGCAGGCTTTTTATAATTACTATTAACAGGATCAATAACATCAATTGGCGGAATATCGGGAAGGTCATCTGTAAAACCCGGAGCACGGTCAATATCTTCTATAATTGGTGTGAAATTATTAAAACTTGTTACAAGTTTGGGAGACTCCCAGCACATCTGAGAGACAGCTCGCAATTTGTCAAATATATTATTTGTGGTTGCATTCTCAGTTTCATAATTCGGATCATCACACCAGATATGCATTTTTGCACCAAGTAATTGAGGGTCATGGGCATTGTTTAAATCTGTTCCCTGAAGATTATGCGGCTTTAAATCCTCATAAACATCCTGAGAATTTGGAGAACCGCTGCCCCAGCCGTATACATAGTACAATCGAGTATAATGACAGTTAATAAGGTAATGCCCCCTGTTTATCATTGTCTGGCCTGGATCGCCATACGCTTCATACCAGTGTTCCACAACAATATTCGTATCAATGGTAATAGCTGCTGTGTTCACAAGCCCGTC
>JAUXBV010000031.1 GCA_030619215.1 Fibrobacterota bacterium
AAGATAAATGATTTTAATTATATTGCCTATGTAAATAACAATTTGTAAAGTTTATTATATAGTTTTTATATTTTTTTATTTACGATATTTAGGTTTGAAAATTTCCTTTCTTCAGGAAGCAGGCCACATCTTTTATTATTTTTTTATTTAACATTATAAAGGTGTGACTAACCTCAATAACCTCAAAGTCTATCATACCTTCTACACGAGCGCTTTTTACTGCAACTATTCCATCATCATCTCCTGGAATAATCATAGCACCCGGAATGTTAAAGGCTTTGTTTCCCGTAATAATCCCAACTTCATATTCGACGAGACCGAGGGAGTGGACAATACCGCTGCTGTCTGTGCCTAGCTGATTGAATGCCGGGCCGAAGATACTTTCCATTGTCACATTTGACTTGAATGCGTCAACAATTTCAGAACCGTTATTCGGCGGTGAGAGCATGACCACACGTCCGAGGTTTAGTTCCTCGATGTGGTTTTTTAAATAATACCGGGTAACAATGCCACCCATTGAATGGGTGACAAAGTGGATCTTTCTTTCCGGATCAATACAGCGGGTTGTTATAACACTGTCAAGAAAGGTTTCCGCTATTGTCGGGATATCGTACAGTGTTGATGGGTAATTGACATTTATTACAGTATAGCCCTGCTTGTGCAATTCTTTCGCTAAAGGGGTCATTGAATAAGAAAATCCGCCAATACCGTGGAGAAGTACCACATAATCGTGTCCCGAATCAGGATAGCATTCTATTGTAAAACGAGTGCTTACAGCTCTGTAAAGAGCAGTACCGGCAATTGACAATATAACAATAAATGTGAAGATTAATTTTGCATTTGATTTTATAACTTTTCGCATTTTCATTATAGAAGTTCCATTTTGAAGGGTTGATATTGCATGTTATTCTTACGCAGCCATTTCAAGAACCCGAGCTTCGCTCTTTTGGGCAGCTATCTGTTTCAGTGCTTTCAGGTCTATCTTGCCGCTGCCGAGAACTGGAATTTCGTCAATTTGATAATACGCATCATGGCCCGGTTTCCACAGATTCGGGATATCTGCGTTATCGAGAATAAGCTTCAGCTTTTCTTCTTCGCCGGCTTCCGGTGTATAGAGCACTATCAACTTCTCGCCGCGGGTCTCATCAGGTATGGCTGTTACCGCTGCTACCTGGTCATCCGTATCCATTGCTTGCTGAATGGTTTCTTCGAGAGCTCCGTGAGGAATCATCTCCCCGCCGATCTTGCTGAAGCGGGAGAGCCGGTCCGTAAGGGTGATGAATCCGTCTTCATCGATTTTTGCTATGTCGCCGGTATTGTACCAGCCGTCCCGAATAACTTTCAGGGTGCGCTCTGGCTGGTGCAGGTATCCTTCCATGACATTGGGACCCTTGACAAGCAGAAGCCCGGGTTTGCCGTTTTGTACTTTTTCGCCGGTGTCCGGATCAACGATCTTAACCGCAATACCGTACAGCGGCCTGCCGATCGTTCCTTCTTTGTTTCCGATGCAGTGTTTTTTGCCGATTGTTACATCAGGGACATTGAGGCTTGCAACAGGTGACAGCTCGGTTGCGCCAAAGCCTTCCACAGGGCGGATACCGAATTTTTCATAGAACTTATCAGAGAGATTTTTCTTCAACTTCTCAGCACCGACAACCACCAGCCTTAGTGTCTGAAAATCACCTTTTGTAGCCTTGCGCACGTAGGTCTTTAAAAAGGTTGGTGTTGCCATAAGAATTGTGGATCTGTTTTTTCTTACCACTTTTGCAATATTTTCACCATCCAGCGGATTTGGATGATAGCTTACCTTGAAACCGGTGAGAATGGGAAACCATAGTGTGGCAGTGAAGCCGAATGAGTGGAAGAAAGGCAATGCAGCGCACATGCCATCGGTTTTGCCGAGTGTTATTGCATAGTTAAGTGATTCTATATTTGAAATGATGTTGTGATGTGAGAGAACAATTCCTTTGGGCTCCGCAGTGCTTCCGGATGAAAAAAGAATCGTTGCGCAGGAATCCGGTGAGAATGTTTTCTCGCCTGCGAGTACCGCTTTTGGAAAAAAGAGCGCTTTAACCATTGCAACCACCTTCTGCCGCGAGGTGACACTTTTCAGGATGTCTTCAACAAAGATCATTGAATCGGGCAGGTCGTTTCTGTTCAGCTTTGCAATGAATTTTTTTGAGGTTATAATTGTCTGCAAATTGCACTGTGATATTACGCTTTGAATTAATTTGGTTGAGGCTGTAAAGTTGATGTTCACCGGTATTTTCTGAGCGAGGGTGCAGGCAATATTGACAAGCGCGCCACCGACAGTTGCCGGAAGCAGAATTCCGATCATCTGCTCGTTCTTATACCTTTTTTTAAGAATATCTGCCAACATTATCGAGCCTATCAGGGTTTTTCCGAAGCTGAGCTGCTTGCCTGTGGTATCATTCATGGCCATGTCCCGCCGGTTGCGGCGTGCTGAAGCAATAAAATTATAAGCAAGGGACTTTCTCTCCTTTTTCTTATAATTAAAGGAATCCGCTGCAAGCTCCTGTAGTTTTATACGGACCTCGTCAGGCTCAACATCCGGTTTGCAGGGCTCGCCGAAGATAACCTGAACAGTATGCTTATTAAATGACGGGAATCTGTAGAAGAGTTTACCGCCGTAATAGCTGAATGAGCTTCCCCATGAGCCGTCTATATGAACGGGAATAACCGGGTATGAGGAATCTTCGACTATTCTCTGATATCCCTTTTTAATCTTTCCTAAAAAGCCGCTGCGGCTGATGGCGCCTTCGGGGAATATGCAAACGCTCTCTCCGTTGTCAAGAGCTTTTCGGGCTGCCCGTATGGAATCCTGTATTGCGCGGGGGCCGTCTGTGTGGGATGTTGGGATAACCCGGAAAAGTTTCATGAGGGATTTGACAAGCGGGGCATTATAGTGGTCTCGTGACATGATGAAGCGGACAGGCCGTTTTAATGCCGCTGTTATTAAGAGAGCATCTATCCATGAGTAGTGGCTGCATACATAAAGCGCAGGCCTGTTGTTTTTTACCTTCTCCAAACCATGTACATTAAAGCGATAAACTGTCCTAATTATAAGATTGGCTATCAAGCTTAATGTTGATTCAATTTTTTGGTTAATAAATTTCATAATAATTTCTCCTGAAAGTTTGTGAGTTTCCTTTTTGCCCTATAATAAACTCAAAAGGCGTGCCAACTGAAAAACATCTCATTTTTAAGGGATTTGGGGCCTTCTTATGATCGAAAGATTGCGTTTTTGCAACCATTAAATAAATTTGCAACCATTATGTGATTAATTGGATAAACCGCATAAAATTTTAATGGACAAATTATGTACCCTTTATGTACATTATTTGTATGGAACAATACAGCCTAACCCTGCAGGAGCGGGAGCTCTTTTCTCTGGTAACCCGTGCTTCAATGGTAAACCATTTTGATGAAGAGCGGCTTCTCATTGACCGGCAGATAGCAAAAGCCCCTGATACATTCTTTGGTAAAGAACTGCTCGTCAAAGTCATTGATAGAATCAGCGGTGCAATTCAAACCCTGGAACGTGAGCAGCGCGCAAATGTTCAGATGTATCAGGGCGAAGACCGCAGGCTTGTGGAATTCACTTTTCTATTTGAGATATTTCACAGGTTCATGGAGGAGTTTGACCTGCTTATTATCGATCAGATCAGAAGGGACGAAGTCTCAATACAGGTTCCCTTTATCGATAATGCGATTAAAACATTTCAGGAGCGCGGCTTTACATCGGAGCAGGCCATTCAATACTTCGCCAATTTTTTCCAACTGAGGCGGGCTTACTACTTTATCAAACAGAGGCTTGTCGGAACAAGCCCCTGCATGCAGCGGCTGAGGGTTGACTTGTGGAACAATGTCTTTACCTGCAACCAGCTCTTTTTCAAGGACTATCTCATTACGAGAATGGAGGATTTCTCCACACTTATTCTTGGTGAGACCGGGACGGGTAAAGGAACCGCAGCAGTAGCAATCGGCCGTTCCGGCTTCATACCTTTTGATATAAAAACAAAGACCTTTGCAGAAAGCTTTACCAGGGCATTCGTTTCCCTCAACCTCTCCCAGTTTCCCGAAACCCTCATTGAATCCGAGCTCTTCGGACACAGGAAAGGTGCCTTTACCGGTGCGATTGAGGCGCATGACGGTATCTTTGCAAAGTGCAGCCCTTATGGCGCCATCTTCCTCGATGAGATCGGCGATGCGTCAATACCAATACAGATAAAGCTCCTGCACGTTTTACAGGACAGGACATTCACTCCTGTGGGAAGCCATAAAAAGATCCGGTTCTCCGGCAGGGTTATAGCTGCAACAAACAAAGATATCAACACCCTTCGCCGGCAGGACAAATTCAGGGATGACTTCTATTACCGCCTCTGCTCGGATATCATTAAAGTGCCGTTGCTCTATGAACGAATTGCCGAAAACGAAAAGGAGCTCGAAGATCTCATCAATCACGTGGTAATACAAATTGTCGGTGTTGAAAACCCGGGACTTGTCAAACAGGTACTTTCGATAATTGATAAAAAGCTTGGGAAGAATTACAGATGGCCCGGCAATGTGCGTGAGCTTGAACAGTGTGTTCGCAGAATCATCCTCAAGCAGGATTATGAGGGCGATGTTTTTCAGACCAGCCATGACCCCGTATCAAAACTTGTTGACGACATCCGGAATGAGACGATTGATGCATCATGCCTGCTTAGTAAATACTGCGGGTTTTTGTACCGGCGTCATGGATCGTATGAGGCGGTCAGCAAGATTGTTGGGCTGGATAGGAGGACAGTGAAGAGGTATATCGAGAAGAGCGAGACAAATGTGAATTAGTAATTGTTCGGAATTAGCGATTTATTTCGTCCTCCTGCTCGTCCTCGCCTCTTCTTTATTTTCTTTTTTTCGAGGCGAAGTGCCCTTGTGGTGCGAAGTGCCCATGTGGTGCGAAGTGCCCTTGTGGTACGAAATAAAAGATTTTATGGGTATTTACGGGTAGTTTTTTGGGTATTTTATTGAATTATGCTATGAAGGGTATAATTAAGGAGAGTCTTTTTGAATTATTTCCGTACCCGAAAGCAGCCACCTCTCTCCCCACGTAAGCACTATTGCCTTTTCCTCCGGAATATCTTTCATTTTTTTATAGGCAAAATCGTATGACCATCGCATAGGGGCTGGAAATTTATCGCTGTGACTCAGCTCCATTACATGAGAAACAAAAGTTATCCCCGGATTAATATGGTTGACAGCTTTAATAAGAGGCATCGGCAGTTGTACATGAACTATGTATATATCAACATATCTATCCGGCTTCATCTTTCTCATTGCGTTTCCATCGCCGGAGTGATAGATGGTATAACAGGTATCGTCATCTTCGCAATCGATTTGAAACATGAGCATGTTATTGGTGCTGAGTAAGGGTAGGTGCCGGTGGTGGTCTCCGATGTCAATCTTTACCCTTACACTGCCGAACTTGAATTCCCGTGCTTTTTTGACAATAGTGCTTCCCCTATAACCCCGCGTTATTACCGGCTTGCCGGCATTTATCATTGCGTCAAGGAGTTTTTCGGAGAAATGGTCGTGATGCTGGTGGGTGACAAGTAAAAAGTCCAGATGCCTCTCCAATTTCTCTGCATCCCTGCAGTGCAGGTCGATTCCAAAACAAGCATTGTTGGTTTTGAATACATACCCCATGTTGTAAAAATGCCAGACCACCATTCCCTTTTTTACTTCTGTTGTATGTATCTCCCCTATTGCATTCACGATGCATTTCCGAAGATACCCTAATGCGTAATACTTTAATTCCAGAGAATCAGCCAGGGAGCTGTCTTTCTCCCAGGATTTCATATACCTGTAATAAACTCGCGCAGGAAGTTTACTGCAAGCCTCCTGAATGACGTTCAAAAATCCTTTTCTTGCTTTTCTGTCATGGATGCTGATAGAGTCTTGCCCAATTAGAAAATAGATTTCCTCTAATTTCTTATTAAGTTCATGGTCAGGCTGCACACCACAACAGGCTTCATGAAAAATGAAAAATACAGGTAATATTAAGTACCAGGGGATATTACTTTTTAATGTGGTCATTGATATTATAAATAGAAATGATTGAGTTAAAAAAATGTCAGAATCAGGATGATCAGGATTACAACTTCCGGAAAAGTCTCTTAAATTCAAGCTTACAAGCTCCAAAGTTTATTAATAATCCGATATCAAAGTTATATGCTGTCAAATAGTTAAGTCCCTGTGCAAGGTGCGCGTCCTCGAGTTTAATCATAGCCTTTATTTCCACCATCACCTTATTTTCCACTAAAAAGTAAAATGGTTAAAAATGATATTCTCATATTCACACACCTTTCCTTAAATCATAATTAATCAGGGTCAAAAACGTTTTTCTCCCGCTTGAACTCATTGATGACATTTCTCTTCATATTAGCAAATGGATTTATTGTTACCTTATCCAGTATCTGCGGTCTGAGGGTAATGATCGGCTTTTTACCGGTTCTGCAGTACTTTGCAAAATGTTCGCAGTTATTAAAAAACGGGCGTGGACAATACTGCCTTTAGCTATAACTTAATTTTCTATTTCCCAATAAAAAAATACGCCAAACCCTTAACCACCTCAGCCATTTTCTCAAAATCAAGCGTATCGATTGTATCGTTTATTGTATGATAGTTTTTATTTCGATAAAAAGATGTGTCGGTTATCATAAGTGCTTTATACCCGAGCTTCCAGTAGTTTCTATGGTCTGACCAGTCGATTCCGGTTACAAACGAAGGCGCTGTAAGGGAGCGGCATATAATTGAGGCGTTGTTCCTTATAATATCTCTTACTTTTTTTATATACTGTTTTGATTCGCTGTTTCCGACAACAGCAATAAAGTTGCCGCGGCTTGGATAAAATAATTTTGCAAATGGAAAGGGGTACCTTTGTATCTTTTCGTCGGTAAAGTAGCCGATCATCTCAAGGCAGATCATTACCTCAACACCGACATTTTTTTCTTTGAGGGATTTTGCGTGCACATAGCTTCCCATAGCGTTGGAGCCGAAATTCGGCGGCTCTTCGAGGGTGTAGGCAACAAACTCAATCTGGTTTGTCAATGATCCTTCACGCTCCTTTGCGATTCTTGCCAGCTCAAGCAGCCCGGCAACAGCGGAGGCATTATCGTCGGCGCCGCCCTGATCACCGCACACATCATAATGCGCCCCGATGACAATTCTCTTTGTATTTTCCGGTCCGGTTAATGCAAGAATGTTCCTGTACTCTCTTCCCTCTACCGTAAAAACCTGCTCCTTTGGGGAATAACCGAAACCCTCGAATTGAGCTTTTATATACGCTGCTGCTGAATCCAGGGAGGCGACATTGTAGAAGTTTCTGGGTTGGGGAGTATTTACCAGGCTCTCCACATGTTTATGGAGATTTTCTTTTGATATTTTTATATCAGCTGATGTAGTGTTATTTTTACCCGTAATTAATGAAGAGATTGCAAATGGGAGAATTAATATACTTTCTATTTTCATAATTTTAAAGAATGTAAGCCATATTATTTGTCTGTAAACTTCCCGGTCTTTAAAAAACGCAATACATACTCTTTGGATTTTTTATTATGCGCCATGAAAAAATGGGCCTCGGAAATGACGATGAAATCCTTCTCCGTGCCAAGCCTGGTTTTGTCAGTGGTCAGAAAACCGTCATCATCACCTTCAATAATCAGGTTGTACCCTTTACTGTCAAATTTAGCCCCTGCAATAATACCGACCTCTTCATCTTCAGGTACCGGAAGATTGTTTGCCAGGGAAGTAGAATCTGTTGTCATATATTCGAGGTTGGGCCCGAGGATTTTTTTTATTATCCTGCTCTGTGCAAAAAAGTCGGCAATTTCAGCGCCTTTATTGGGCGGGCTGAGCATGACGATGCGGCAGATTTGGGGAAATGCCGAATCCTGCTTTGCATACCCCAGCAATGAACGTACTAACAACCCTCCCATTGAGTGCGTCACAAAATTTAAAGAATCAATCTCCTTTTTACTTTTTATTTCATCAAATAGCATTTTACCTAACTCAGGTATTGATTTGCCCAGGCTGTTGTAACCCCAGTTTGTCACCGTATATCCGTTCTTCTTTAAATGCTTGGCAAGGCTATTCATGGTAAGCTTTACAGAGCCGAAGCCGTGGATGAGGTAGACGTGGTTTTTTGCGAATATATTAGAATGGAGAGTGATCAGGAGGATTATGAAAATATATTTCTTCATAGATATTCACCTATAATTGGCAGGAGGCCAGCCATTTTCTGCTAATTTTTTATATGTCTATCTCGTCAATTCTCAACAACTTATGCCCTTCAAATACTGTAATTATGTCAATTCTGTTTTTTCTAATTCCGTATACAATCCTGTAATTCTTTGAAATTAGTTCTCTGATATTTGGATTTGATATTTCCGGTACAATACGGCCAATTTTTGGATTTTGAGGGATTGAATCGGCGCGCTCAATCAGATAGTTAACAAATTTTTCCGCTCTGCCCGGGCTGTCCTGAGCAATAAATTCTTCAATTTCCAGTAACTTTTTTAAAGCTTCACCTGTCCAGATTACTTTCATTTTATTTAAGGTATCCTGCGTTTTTTTAATTCATTTCGCAATTCACCTGTCGTATATATATCACCTTTTTCAACGTCCTCTAATCCCCTGTTTATGGAATCAATAAATAATTTTTTATAAACCAATTCATCGTATTCCGAGGGAGATAACAATACTCCTGCAGGTTTTCCATTCTGTGTGATAATCAGGGGGTGTTTTGTATTCCGGACAGACTTCAACCACTTTGAAAGCCCGATTTTAAATTCTCCAACCGGAATAATGTCGTTTGAAACAGATATGTTTTTCATAAAAGGCTCCAAATATAGTACTTTATTTAGATTCAAGTTATATACTAAATATAGCACCTTTTTGGTTTTTTATCAATACTTTTCTTATTTCCCCTTTCAAGAAACCTGAAATTAATTTATCTTCCCGTATCAAACCCCACCCTCACAAAAGCCCTCGCATCCGGAAATTCCTTTTCAGCCTGTTTTCTCAGGCGGTCGAGGACGATTGGGAAGAGCAACGGAACAGGACGATTAAAAACGTCAGCATATTTATGAACACGTATACTTAGTGTCAACTGCATTATCCGGGTTAATCGAAAAGAAACCCCTCAAGCGAATCGGTAAACGTAAAGATATTAAACAGCCCCGCATCTTTCAGAATATCTTTTAACAGGGAGGATGCCCGGTACAGGACTAATTTTTTCTTATTCTGTTCGGCGTTGCGCTGGGACTGAAGGAAAAAATGTATGCCGTACAAATCACAAACATGAACATTTTCCAGGTCGTAAATGATAATTTTTACTTTTGCAGATGTGAGGTGGGGTTCAAGCTCGGAGTGATAAAGGTCGACATTGTCAATGGCAACCTTTTCCCCGAACCGGCAGGTATACGTTTTGCTTTCAGACGGCATGTTTTCCCGGCTGTCCGTGCTTAGTAAATGTCAAGGAATGCCTCGCCGATTAATCCGGAAGCTCTTCCGTTCATTCTCAGCAGGTTGTCAATGGTATTAACGACTGTGACCCGCAGGACATTGCGCCTCGGTTCAATGGCGTCGGTAATATCAATGGCCATGGGCTGCCAGTTAATAACACCGAGCTTAATGCCGTTTATTTCCGTACATATCCCACCCGAGACCTGGTTGAACCTGAGTATGACAAGGTTATAGTCGGCAGGGACCTCAAAAACCTGTTCATACACACCCTTTCCACTCAGATAGGGGAAGCCGTGCTTTGTCCACGAGCCGAAATTTGCATCTGTCTTGGGCGTGTCTATTGTCCATCCCCGCGAGCTTTTTTTAATTGAGAAGTGTCCGGCTAAAACAGGCGGATATATAATTGTAGTGGGGTTATTAATAAGTCCTACGGTTCGAATGGAAACACGGTTGATTCCCTTCATTACCGCTTCCCTGATATCATATTTCAGCGTATTGCTGCCGCAGAAACCGTCTATGGAAGCGTCGGTTTCATCAGTTTCCCCAGGAGGTTTTAAAGTATACGGACTTATTATAATTCCGTTAAGGGAGACCTCAAAATCACTCACGGTATTTTTTATCAGTTTTCTTATATCGGATAATCCGCAGAATACAAGCAGACAGATATCAGGCACCTCAACGGTCTCAAAATATGCCTCATAATAGTGTGAATACCCGCCTGAATCCCGGCTCAATCCAACTCGCGTGCTCCAGCTGGCAAGAGGCAGGACATTATAGGTGTCCGGCGAGAATAACCAGCGGTCCTTAAGTACGACCCTGTAATTTCTATTAGTTGTCTCATATACATTAATGGTGTGGTTTTTATCCTTTTTCAGGTCGGTACCAACTATTTTTTTTGAAGATGTTACCAGTATATGTGTCTGTTTCGGTGCTAAATTAAGCTCTACATAGTTTGATTCCTCGTTTTTATGCACTTTAAGAATCTCATGGATCTCTCCCTTCAGGCAGTCAATGGTATAAACATGATTTGCTTCAGGGAGCTCAACAGTACAGAAATAATCACGTTTGATGGAATCGTTATGGATAAAGTAAATATTGTAATTCTGCCCGAAGCCATGTATTGTATGGATATCCGATGCCGGTTTCCCGCTTGTACTTACCCGAAAGCCCTGCTCATACTCACTGAGTTTCGAAGAAAAGTCGGTCAGGGAGGTAATATGAACATTTTCATTCTTGGGCCTTGTCAGCCTCGCTACCCTGGAGGTAAAGGATGCACTCTGGCCCTCATCGAAATTGCCCTGTGGTGCCTCATTTAAAAAGATAATAGTACCTTTTTTTATAGCGAGCTTCTCTAAAAATACAAAAGTGCTGTTGTTGACAAGCCGTGAGTAGGGGAAGATAACAGCCTGATAATTACCTTTCCGAACCCTGGCGCCTGTACCGAATTCCCCGTTTACCTTAATTGAACAGGAAATCAGGAATTGTTCGCTGACCACATCGAATTCAATATTTCTTGAGCGAAGAATATCAACAACCTTACGGAATACCTGCAGCCCTTTTCTAAAAGATTCGTCATTGCTGGGTAGATAATCGGCCATCACCGATAACGAAGGCATAACAACGGCGACCGCGCACGACCGGGTGAAATCCTGTGATAATGAGAGCAGGCGGTTGGCATATTCACACAAAGGCCGGACTTCATCCCACTCAGGATGATACCATGCAGGATTAAGCGGGGTTTTTATATAACTCCTATGGTCAAGGTTGAAAAAGCAGCCATCCAGGAGAATTTTGGATGTTCCCAATACAGCATGGTAGTCAATTTCAGTTTTAAGGCTCTGGAGAGTCGCACTCGCACCCTGGGTATTTCTGCCGATCACTCCAACGGTCTCGCGCCTGAATTCAACACTATTCATATCAGCCATTGCCCGTACCAGTGAGTAATTCTTTTCAGTCCCGTCATGGTTCTGAATCCCGACAGTTGATAAATTTGCCGAAGGTATAGCCATGACGTCTTTTAACGTATTATCAGACCAGTTGATATTTCGTTCCGGGCAAAGCACCCACTGGGAAATACGGTGTTTTTTTGCCCATGTTTCCAAAACAGCCGGGAAACGGTCATACATTGCCTGAAACATGAAATTGTATACATGGCTTCTGTTTTTGGCAAAATTGTCGTCAACATTATAAAACAGGGAGGGAAGGATCGTGATAAGGTTCTTCTTATAACGTGACCTGTACTTTATAATGAGATCGTCATCCCATGGAATACTGTTATTTGAAGGGAGATAGGTCGGCATTTCGCAGATAAATCCCTCAAACGGTGAAGGAATATATTTAGAAAATGTTGTGGTTAGTTTTTCCAGAACCGTCTGGATATAGACATGGGCTACTTTTGGATTAAAAACATTGGGTGCATAGTAGTCACGGGGGCCAAGGTACCAGGTTTTCTTGAAAACCATAACCTGCCACTCGCCGGCAGGTGCTTTCCAGGTAATGTTTGGGACCTTTTGACCGGTTAATAAGTTTTTAACGGATTTCGGATTGATTTTACCGTCAACAATTTTTACCGCAAGTATCACATGTTTTGATTTATCCGGCACATGATATTCAAACGACTCCTTTGACGAAATTATGCAGCTGCTTTGTAAAACAAGCTGTTTTGCGCGATAGTCGGAATTCTGCTCAGCCTGGCTCTGAAAAAAGTCATTCCACGGAATTGAAAAGTCATCTGCAATCCTGACTCCTATACTGTTTTCTTTTGCAATAATAAGGACCTGCTTAAAAAGATAGAAAAATTCTTCGGATAAATAGGCGGGAGAGATATCCCTTGTGGGCCGTATTGCAACACCGCCAAATCCCTTATCAATAAAAGATTTAAGCTGCCTGATCATTTCATCTTCAGTAATTTTTTTGTTCCATACCCATAAAGCCCAGAGCCTGTGGTCCGGTGAGGGTTTAGTAAGGGAATTTCTTAAGCTTTTCAATGAAAAACTCCTGTTTAAAGTTTTTTTAGAAGTAGTAGGTAATTATCGAAGGATGAAAATTATATCATGTCATTTCTTCTGTCAAGTATTTATACGGGGCCAGCAAGGGGATATTGAGTAATATATTACTGTATCTTAATATATTTCAGTAGGTTATAAAAATAATAATTATATTTATAAAACTGCATTTAGCGCCAATCCCACTGCCTGGGGCGCATCAAATGCCTCCTTGAATAACGAGCTGTCTACCTGCCCGATTTTTGAAAGATTCCATGCTCCGGGCATATAAATGACTGTTTTTCCGGTATTCAGAGCAAGTGCTATTTCACTCAGTGTGCCATACGAGCCGGGAAAAGCAATAAGCACATCGGAAGATCGGACAATAAGAATGTTTCTTCCCACACCCATCCCTGTAGGTAAGGCTATGTGAATAAAAGGATTGGCACTGCCCTTATCCTCTCCGGGAAGCAGTCCGGCAACAAGTCCGCCGTTTTCTGCAGCACCCTGACTTGCAGCTTCCATTGTTCCGCCAAGGCCGCCGCATACCAGAATCGCATCATTCAATGCAATATGTTTTCCAACATCATAAGCAAGCTCTCTGTTTTTTTCATCTACGGTACTACCGCCAATTACGCCGATTGTGATTTTTCTTTTGCTCATTGTCTAATTCCTTGAAATAATTATAAATACAAGAAAAAATGAATTTTTATTAATAAATAGTATAATTTATTTAAAAATAATTAATTACGTATATCTTATC
>JAUXBV010000381.1 GCA_030619215.1 Fibrobacterota bacterium
GTACTGCTGTCAAGGAAATCCGTTTCTGATAAATCAATTACCAATTGCTCCAGCTCCCTGTTCTGTTCCTCTTTCATCAAAGAGTTTAACTCTTTGGGGAATTTTTCTTCACACCTTTGGGGAAAACGAAATACGTTTAGCCCGTTTTCTTTAACTATCTCCATGAGACCTTCCTAACCCGGTGAAACCGTAATTTACAGGTAAGTAATTTTAACCTCTTATCGCAAAAACCGCCTTGAAAGCTCCTCAAGTGATATCCTGACCAGCGTGGGCCGGCCATGTGGACATATATAAGGATTTTTTGTTGCAAAAAGATTATTTAAAAGTAAATTCATCTCTTCCTGTTTCAATTCCTGGCCAAATTTAATCGCGGCGCCGCATGCGAAAGACGCTGCAAAGCGTTTTTCCGGCCCGGACATTAAATCCTTATCCTTCTCTTCAATTAAATTGAGTACAATCTCTCTTACTGCCTCTTCAATGTCCGAAGATTTCATAAAGCCGGTTGCAGGCATCGCTGAAACAGCAATTGTCCTGCCTCCGAAATCCTGTACGTCAAAACCCAATGCGCTGAAATAATCCCTGCAGGAAAGAACAACCTCCTTTTCCGCAGGAGACATATCAAAGGTTACCGGAAACAGCAGGCGCTGCGATTCGCTTCTGCCGCGTTTAATATCCTCCAGCGCCTCCTCATACAGTATTCGCTCATGTGCAGCGTGCTGATCAATAATCACAACACCATTTTTTATAGGCGCCAGGATATACCTTCTGTGTAATTGATAGCATGGTATCAGATTAAACGATCCATGTGTTAATTCTACATTTTTATCCTTCTGTTTTGCAATCTCTTTTTCAATAAACTCCTTACCGTCAAAAACAGAAAGAAATGAAAGAGACGTCTGCTGTAATTTTTCCGGCTGCTTATTTGAAGAGCTATAATTGACTGTATCCGGGGTTTGCTTCGGTACGATACTGTCGCCTGTACCTTTACTTACCGTATTGTCAATACCGCTACTGCCTGAATAATCCTTTTTAAAATAATACTCCGTTGTCTTTCCCGGATAGGGAGCTCCCTCTTCTATTTTGCTTATAACCTTATCCGACACATCAATACTCCCTGCAACAGACGAATGAACCGTTCTGAAAATAAAACTGAAAAGAGCTTTCTCATCATCAAACTTGATCTTCTGTTTCGTGGGGTGAATATTCACATCAACCCGGGAAGGGTCAACCTCCAGAAAGCAGAACCACGACGCCCGTAGATTCGACATGATAAAGCGGGAGAAAGCTTCACGTACAGCGTAAGTCACGGAATCATTATCAACGCGCCGAAGATTGACATACAGGTTCCGGTACCGCGGTTTTGGCCGTGCATCCTGTGGATCGGAAATATAGATTTCAACCGACATATCAGTCGTTTCACCGGTGCCGTGGATCAGCTTCTTTGCAAACTCAGCTCCCGCAACCTGGGCGATGCGCATGTGCGGTGTATCAACCTGCGGTGCGTCAAGGCTGCGCTTTCCCTCATCCGTGCAGGTAAAATGTACCGACGGAAATGAAACAACCACCTGCTCCAAAAGACGCATAATGGCCATTCGCTCAGCTTTTCTGCTTTTCATGAATTTTTTTCGCGCCGGAACATTATAGAAAAGGTCCTGACATAGCACGGTTGTCCCCTTTGTATGCTGGGCAGGAACAACCTCCGAAAGCGTACCTCCCTCAGAGGAAAGGGTATATCCCAGGCCTTCTTCCGAATTACTGCTAGTCACACTCACCCTGCTCACCGCTGCAATACTGGCCAGGGCTTCCCCCCGAAATCCCAGTGTCGAGATAGAAAAAAGGTCGTCCGCAGATGATATCTTACTGGTAGCATGCCTTTGCAGGCACCTTGTAATATCACCGGCTCCCATGCCGCAACCATTATCAGCAACCTTTATACATGAGAATCCCGCGTCTTCAATGGCTACCTCGAGGTAGGTTGCTCCCGCGTCAAGGGCATTTTCGATAAGCTCCTTGAGAACTGAAGCTGGGCGCTCAATAACTTCTCCGGCTGCTATCTTTTCGACTACAGACCGGGATAACAATTGTATGCGGGAATCTTTATTCACATTCATTTCGAACAGGGAAAAGTTAATGGAAATAGAGGTCAAATAATGCGGAAGGGGGGATTTGAACCCCCACGATCTTGCGAACACTAGGTCCTGAACCTAGCGCGTCTACCAGTTCCGCCACTTCCGCAGGACTGTTCTGAGAGAAAATAAAATATATCGTGAAAAATAGAAGATAAAAAAAAGATAAAAAAAATGCTATTATTCAGGAAGTGGTCTTTGACGAATATGTTTCCTATTTACAGCAGTAAAAGCAAATACCGCCCTGAGTGATTCAGGAGTCAAAGATGGGTAATTATTTCAATACTACAGCCTTACTTATAACAGACCTGCCACCTGTGGAAAGCTTTATATAATAAACCCCCGAACCGAATCTCTTACTATCCCAATTAATACGATAAGAACCTTTTTGCATAGCCTTATTTGTTATCACTTTAACCAATTTCCCCTGTGTATCATAAGCTTCAAGCTTAACAGTGGTGGAATATTGTATGGTGTAACGAATGGATGTGTTTCCATTTTTATATGAAACAATAAAATCATTTAGGTTAAGGAAATTATTAGGTATATCACCTTGTATCCCTATTGTTTCTTTGTCTAATCGTATCAGGTAAACATCAAACGCAGCTCCATTATAGGGACTCGTCTCTCCGGCAATAATAAAACCACCGTCATTTGTCTGCTGAATTGAAAAACCTTGTTGAATACCAGCTCCACCATAATTTGCTGTCCAAAGGCTATCGCCATTGGAATTAATACGTATTATATAAGTATCCAGTATTTCCGTGTCATAAGCTGTTGTAGTACCTGTGATAATAAATCCGTCATCTTTAGTTTGTAAAACTGAAAAACCAACATCATAACTAGTTCCACCGTAAGTTTTGGTCCATATGGCATTGCCACCTGAATCTGTACGTACTAAATAAACATCATTCAAACCAGGACCTTTAATACTTGTGAATCCAGCAATAATAAATCCGTTATCATTTATTTGCTGGAGTGCTCTTCCTGCTTCAGTGGAATCACTACCAAATGTTTTTGTCCATAATGTATCGCCATTGTAGTTTGCTCGTATTAAATATGCATCAGAATCATCTTTACCAAAAGAATTAGTTGCACCTGCAATAATAAATCCACCATCGGTTGTCTGCTCTACTGAAGCTCCGTAATCAGTAGAATCACCACCAAAAGTTTTTGTCCATAATGTATCACCGTTTAAATCTGTTCGTATCAGATAGACATCATAATTACCAGCTCCAAAAGAAGATGTCCTTCCAGTAATAATAAATCCGCCATCAGTTGTTTGCTCTACAGAAGAGCCGTAATCAGTTGAATCGCCACCGTAAGCTCTTGTCCATATAGTATCGCCATTTAAATCTGTTCTTATTAAATAGACATCTTGTCGACCAGCACCAAAAGAAGTTGTCCCTCCTGCAATTATAAATCCTCCATCATTCGTCTGTCGAACTGATCTGCCTATATCAGTAGAATCACCCCCATACGTCCTTGTCCACAAAGTATCCGGTGCCCCTGCTGAGAGAAGAAAAAACAATGTAAAATGCGAAGTGCTGAGTGGAACGAAGTATAAAATTAGCAATGCAAAATTAACAATTCTAAAAGGTGGTAATTTCGAGAGCATTTTTGGCTTCCCTTTTGGATGTGTAATGATAAATGTTCAATTTTCAATGAGAAAGGGATAAGATTTACTATTTTGTATTATAATCTGATTGATCTTCTCGAACGGAGTTTAATGCAGCATGCACTAATCTTTTTTTGTGACGTTCTTGTTTTTTTTGATAGTATCTAACAAGCTTCTCAGGATCATTGTCACATACATCTGAAATATGTTTCCTTGTTTTTCTTACTCTGGTTAAAACATCATCAATCGCCATATGATTCCTCCTCAATGAACTCAAGAGGTGTTATTAACATAGGGGTAAACAGATCAAGGAGCATATTTACCCGTCGGATATGATCAAATTTATTTACATTAGCAAGATGTTTACAATTCCATGTCAGTAAAAAGTCGCACTTATAATAAGATGCTACAGCCAAATGTAATGCATCACCGGCAATATCATCGGGCATTAGATGATGGCGTATATATACCTGCGCAATTTCTATAATCTCTTCTTCAATTGCAAGAATGGATAAGTTGTCTACTAATTTTATTGTTTCTTTCTTAAAAAGATATTCTCCATTTTCAAGTTCATCAATAACTGCTTCACTGGTTACCATTTCGTATTCTTTATTATACTGCTCCCACCACCTCCTTGTCCAATTGCGGCGAGCTACCATTTCA
>JAUXBV010000154.1 GCA_030619215.1 Fibrobacterota bacterium
ACAGAACGACATGGCTACGATCCGACTTCTCCCCTCAGTAATCCCGCAAACATACCACTTGACTTAAGAAACTCGATTTCACTTGCCTATACCGGGTTCTACGAAAATTGTTTCAGCACCACCCTGGCCTCTTTGGTAACCAATCTCAATGAACATATCGGTATTGGCATGTCTATGGGCTACCTCTATATACCCGACATCGAAATAACCACCGGTTTTGAACTCGACAATGATGCTCAGCCCATATACGACCCTTCTCTCTTATCTATGAAGACCTCTTCCGAGCTCTTCTTTAATTTTGCTTTCGGTTATAAATTTAAAATAACCCCCACCATAAATGTCTCAGCCGGAGCATCACTGCACTGCCAGCGAAGGAGGCTTATTGACTGGACCGGCTATGGTATCGGTGTTGATGCCGGTACTACACTGGAGCTTCAGAGACCGGGTTTACGTTTCTCATTACTACTCGACGATTTTACTACCAACTACATTCACTGGAGCTCGGATTACCATGAAAATGGTTTGCCGCATGCCCGTGTCGGCCTTGGGTGGCGTAAGGAGATACCGTATATATACGGCAGGATATCGGTTATGTATAAATCACCGGACCTCTTCTCAAACGAAGGGGTCGGGTATAACTATTTCAGTGAAAAAGCCGGCAATGTCACTGAACCGGAGAAACACAATGTTAAAGACAATCCCACCCTGTTACTAAGCTCAGGGTCCTACGGTTTTGAATACCTGATTCAGAGAGTTGTGGCTTTACGCGTGGGCCTGGATGAGCCCAAGAGGATCTTTTTCGGGGCCGGTGTGGGCCTTTTCAGCAGGTCGCTCTTCTTTGACTTTGCCTATATGGTTTCCTACGAACTGCCCGGGACCTATTCCCTCAGTACAAGCTACAACTGGTAGGGCCGGTTCTCACCCGGAACAAATAAACCCTTTTAATGTAATCTATCGCTAAATCCTGAAAAAAAACTGTATAATTTTACTGCTATTTTTTCCGATCTTTTTCTGATTACTTAAATAAATGTCTCCTATTTTACTAAATGCCTGTACGATCTTGCTTTTACGGAATAATCGATCACACATAGAAGAACAGGTGGACTGCCATATCTCCCGCTTTAGCAAGATCCTCGTTATGAGATATCACTTCAACCAAGCGGCTTCTGAGGGTGAATAAAAAATTAAATATTTTTTTTGACAACCAGAAAACAATTCCCATTTCAGAAAGAAAATTGAAACAAAAACAGCGTTTTATGATATATTAAATAATAGGGGTATGAAGGAATATATGAAAGGGAGATACCATGTCAAAAATTTTCCACTTTAATGACGAAAAGGAAAAAAGGGAAAGGAGGTCGGATCTTTACTTGTGGGAGAGCCTTGAGCATTTAAAAGATGCCTACTTCGATTACATAAACCCAAAAGAGATAGACGAGATTGCTTCTCAGGTTAGAAAAAGCGGGAAATTCAAGAAAAGAGTAGGACTGACGAGCGAAGAGAATGGGTGCTGTTTATGCAACCTTATAGACTCTTTAATAATGGAGCGCCTTGATAAAAAATTCCCCGCTATGAAAAAGCAGCCCGATAATGTAGTTCATATGGAGGATTATAAAGTAGAATTGTAAACTCTGTATTTGCCACTAAAAACTGACTATTTTGAGGCATGTCAAATAAAATATTCCCTTTTTAGTAAACTGATATAAGCTTTTTTAACTCAATCCATATTCTATATAAATTCAGTATCTTTTTCTTTTTATCAACAAATCCAGCCGCAATGGAATAGTTACTCTTTAAAACAATTCATCTTACTATTGAATTTTCTATATTATTCACCTATTTTCAGGGTACACAAATTAATCATACTCAAGTACCAATATGGGGTGGCTGTATATGAAAAAAATGCCGATATGGATTTTTATATTAGTATTGTTTACAATAAGAACAGGTTACTCGCTTCGTTTTATAGCATATGGAAACTCAAGATATAAGGCCGATACTCATCAGGCAATAGTCGACGAGTATAGAAAGGCGGACCCTGAGCTGGTAATTCATACCGGTAACTGTTGGGATGGGTATACACCCGAGGTGTGGAAAAGCCATCTTACCTATTGGCCTAATATGGACACACTCCTTAACAACAACAAGATCCTCGTTGCAAGAGGCAATTATGAATTTGAAAAGACCTTGAAAAATTTTGATCCTCCCATATTAATTAACGACAGCTTAATATATGCATTCAGGGAAGGTAATTGCTTCTTTGTATGTATGGGATTTGATCCCGGTACAAATAATAACTGGATGGAAGAAAAACTGAGAACATACGAAGCACAATCTGCAGATTGGCGCTTTGTATATGCTAATAAAGGTATTTACAGCTCGGCACCCAACGGTGCAGACGGCACTTTTTCCAATGGCAGTAATGTTACCCATTTCCGGGACCTGTGCGACAAACATGATGTAAACATAGTATTTGGCGGTCATAATGCTATCTATGAGCGATCTCATCTTATATATGATGGAAAGGTAACCGATTCAAGTGAGTTCCTTGTTGATTTATCCAAAGCCAGGGGAACTGTGTATATAATGACAGGTGGCGCAGGCGCCCCTTTGGAAACGGTTGCTTCAAAGTGGTGGGTAAATAAGAATATCGCAACCAACAATTTCTGCACTATTGACGCACTGGAAGATAGTATCTATGTATTGGTGCTCCATAATAATGGAAGCATTGTCGATACTTTTTCTATTACAAAGGGCGATTACGTAAAAGTACTTTCCCCTAACGGTTATGAAGAATGGGAAGCCGGCAAAGAGTATGAAATTAAGTGGAACGATAATATTGATCACGATGTTAAAATCGAACTTTTACTGGACAATACAGTTGTTAAAACTGTTACAAACTCGGTTGCCAGCAACAGCCCCTTCAAATGGACCCTCCCCGGTGACATAAAGGAATCCCGGAGCTATAAGTTAAAAATATCCAGCGTCGTCAATAATTCGACCTGCGATATCAGCAATGAAAAATTTACAATTATACCTGGAATCGGAATAATAGCATATAATACCCTGTCAAAATCACATTTTGATTTGAGATTGTACGCTTCACAGTTACATTTCAGTATTCCCGAATTTGACGGCAACAGGCTGTATCATGTGAATATAAAGATGTATACCATGCAGGGGAAATTGGTCAGCACCCTGATAAATACCTCTGTCAATGCCGGCAGCCACTCAATACCTATGGGCAGGTATAGTTATTCATCCGGATTGTATCTCCTCAGGGTAGAGGTTGAGGGCCATACGGGAACTTTTCCAATAGTAATAAAATAAAAAAGAATCGCTCAATTCAGTTCTATTTAATAATACTTACCCGCCTCCGCGCCATTTGCTTATTGTCACAAACCAGCTCCACAAAATAGAGCCCCGTAGAAAGCAGGTCTCCCTTAAGAATTATCGGTCTCCCGTTGTAAGGAAGCGTTTTAATAACCCTCCCTTTCATATTATAAATTCTAACGGCTGCACTCTTATCAACCTTCCCGTTCACTAAAATGGTGAATGTTCCATTAACAGTACTTTGAGCAACCTGAAGTGAAAGAGCATTATCAACCTTATTCTGATAAGTAAAGTCTATGGCAGTAGAGCTGTCGTGAAGCATGAAGCTGATAGTGGAGATCGCAAACATATACCAGACCTCATGGGGAAGCCACTGCTCGAGCCAGCGCCAGTTTCTCCATCCGTCATTCCCTGAGGGGTATGGAGCAAAATCAATATCGTTTTCGTCTTCATTACCGGCGGTTATCCCGTTACAGATACCACCGACAATGCTTCCCATGGAGCTGTTCGGATCCGGCTTGTAATCCTCGTGGTACAGCGTCCCATACCCGAACAACTGGCTCACCCCATAGGCATTCTTCCCCAGAACCCAGTCCAGCTGGGACATGGCAAGGGTGGTGATGGAGTCCGTACCGAATTCATAATTATTATCCAGTGCTTTGGCAGCCCAAAGGAACCCTGCAGCCATTGATCCCAGCCGTGCATTCTCACCCTGCCACCAGTAGCCGGTTTCATTGTTATGGGGAATGAAAAAGGATTTCTTGAAAAAGGTATTGTTATTTTCCTGATATATTTCAAACTCATGAATACCGTATCCCTTCTTGTCCGGATCATCACCCGCCAGCTCAAGGCAGTAAATCCGCATATAGCGGGTATTCAACTGCTGATCAAATACTGTTTCCATCGGCCCCTCTTCGGTAATTTCGACGGTATCAACATCGTTCCAGGTATTACCGTCATCAGAGATCTGTAGTATATACTTTTTCGCATATTGCCATTCCCAGTTGATAATGACCTTATAAACCTCCTCGGTTTTCCCCATGTCCACGGCAAGCCAGTCTGTTTTGTCAACCTCGTTTTCTTTTTCTTTACTTAACCAGAAAGATTGCTGATTACCGTCAACGGCATTCACCGCATAATATATCTCATCGATCTCTTCGGTTTTGGCCCAGACATCCTTATTCAGGGCCAGGTTATTATCCGCTTCAAAGTGGCGGGCATATAAACGGACATAATTGAAAGGATTGGTTACTTCATTGGTGATTTTAAAATACCAGGCAAGGTTTTTCCGAATAGCCTCCCGTATCTGTGCATTCTTACCGCTGTCAATTGTCATGTAGTAAGCAAGTGCAATATAGGGAAAGCCCTCTTCTGCAGCATGGAAATAGGGCCGTTCCTCAGCATCGTCAGTGGTAAACCAACCTTCGGTGGTGAGGCGGGTGAGCAGATTGTCCACCCACAGACCGGCATCATCCTTATATTTGTTGTCATTGGTTGCTTTATAAAGCTCAATAGCTGCAGTAATCGCGCAGTATTCATCAATGAGATTGGGTTCGCCATTATCACAATAGGTTTCGTTGTTAGCCTTTATATGATCGTATGCTTTCTTTGCCCCGTCAAGATATTGAGCTGCGGTATACTCACCGGAAACACCCATTGCGCCTGCCTTTGCAAGGGCTGCAATCGATATCCCGCCACCTTCACGAAAAGCTGTCTGATAATTACCGGATATCTCGAACTTATCATTCTCCAGGTTGAGAACAACATAGGCACACACAACCCGGTCGATAATGCCCCAGCCATTAAAAATTGTTGAATAAAAATATCCCTCGGAGCTGAGGCAGCGCATCAGGTAATCTGCACCCCAGGCTGCCTCATCGAAAAGCTTGTCTTTCAGATTCATTTTGTCAATAAGAGCATTGTTCAGCTCGTAAGCCCTGAGAAGCCCCCAGGTCAATCCGGGCGTCTCCTGTGAACACATGAAATTGGAATACTGCAGATGAGTAATATGTTTGCTGTCGTCACCCGAGGCTTCGTTATAACCACCGAAAAGATTTACCGTTTTTACCTTATCAGGGGCAAGAGGCACATTTTTATCAGTTTCATCGGTATTGCGCATCTTGGTAAAACAGGAGAGCAGCCCTTCCAGGGTTTTATTAAAAAGTAAATTATCTCCTATATCAAATTCAAAGGAGGTATTGGAACCGGCTTTGATGGTGTATGTTCCGGCAGTCTTAAAATCTGAAAAATCCATAACCCCGAAATACCCCTGACTCCAGCCGGCTACCTGCCCAACATTTTCAACATCAGCTGAGTAGACTTTTGTGTTCTGGGAATTATAGATTTCAAAGGCGGACGGTACATCTGAACTGCTCTGAGCCTGATATACAGCAGCCTTTGGCCCGTTTAATTCATACCCGATCTGATTGACACGTACAGGAGAACTCTGTGGAAATAGTGAACCAACAGTACAGCATACGATAAACAGCAAAACAGGATATCTTTTTTGCATAAAAACAGCCCCTCCAAATAAAACTGATTAGAAACCTGACCTCATAAATCCAAAGTATATACACAATATACTATCAACTTTTTTTGTTGCTTATTAGTTTATCGCGGCTTTGATTTTTGATAAGAAAAAGAGGTGTTTTTGACAATTTTGTGGGGAGTTTGAATTATCATTTCTTTACTCATAAACAAAAAAGTATTTTTTCTGGCTATGATACAATCAAAGAAAAAACATCATAGGCATTATAAAAGACACCTTGTTTTACTACTACTGTTCACAGGTGTGCTTTATTCGAGCCCTGCTGCCGGCAGAGACAGCACAGATTCCAGCTCTACTTTTTTTATCTCCGCCGATTTCCTCTCGTACCTCAACAACCTGGAATATTTTAACCGGCATCGTGAGGGCGTGCTGCACCTCGGCGCAGCAACAAGCCTTTATGCAACCTATGTACCGGTACCCGCTCTTGAGTTTTCTTTAGGGTTATATATGAGAAAGGCTTTTGGAGATGAGGAATTTTTATCTGATATACGCCCCTACTTTAAAGGCCGGTTTACTAAAGGCGTCTTTACCCTGATAATCGGCGCGCTTGATGCGGAGAATCAACACGGAATGCTCGATGCAGTGATACGGGAGCAATACCCCTACGAGCAGGGACTGGAAGAGGGTTTTCAGATGCAGTTTGAGACGCCCTCCTTTTTTGCAGACGTGTGGATGAGCGTGTACCTTCTCAACACTCCGAAGCACCGCGAGCATCTGGGTTTCGGATTATACCTGGAAAAACAGCTCGGCCTTCTCTCCTGTATCGGCATGGTATACTGGGATCATTACGGCGGACAGCTTTACGCGCCTGAAAATGACCACGTTCGGGACAATTTACATGGAGATGCAGGGCTGCGGTTTTCCAAAGAGTTTGATAAAAACTTCGAAGGATTCGGTACCGAGATATTTGTGCTTGGGTCAAATGAAACAACCGACCGCGGTGACGTCCCCTGGAAGAGAGGCTGGGGTATACTCTCCCGCTCGTGGGTTTCATTCTTTCGGTTCGAGACATCATTTCTCTTTTACAAAGGGGATGACTTCACAACATGGCAGGGAAACCGGATGTATGAAACCAACGATCCCTACTTCCAGCTTCAGGTAAAACGTACGGGGAGCTTTCCGGATGAGCGGCTATGGCTTGACTGGGGAGTGCGCTTCGACCTTATTGAAAAACCGCTCAGCGATTACTTTGACCGCACCGAGCATCAGGTATGGGTGCGTTTAAATGGTGTGTTCTGTAAACCACTCTTTTAGGATGTAACACTTAAGTCTATAGCCCTCCTGCAATTTCTCTCATTTGTAATAAAAAAGACTATATTATAAGTTAAGTAACTGATTCAAGCATGGATTGAAATCCACCAAGAAGACTTAATGGCAAATTGGAAGCTTGCAGTTGAAGGTCAACAACCCCATAAAATTGAACCTTTGAGGTAAAAATGTTAAAAGTATTAAAAGTTAATGCAAGAAATGAATACAATTTATTTGTTGAATTGTCGGATGGACGTTCAGGTTACTTTGATGTTAAACCCTATCTTGATAAAGGTG
>JAUXBV010000065.1 GCA_030619215.1 Fibrobacterota bacterium
AATTCCCCTTTGAATCATTATAGTTAGGTTGTATATTCAATAGCTCCGTTGATGCGGAATAAGGATTTTGAAAAAATCTTGATGACTCAGCGGGCGAAACAAATAGCCTAGGTTAATTATTATGGATACAATAGCTGTAATAGATTTCGGCGGACAGTATACTCACTTGATTGCGAACCGGATTCGTCGTCTTGGGGTATATTCGGAGATTGTCCAGCCTGATGCAGATACCGAAAGCTTCAAACAATACAGTGGTATAATTCTTTCAGGTGGTCCCCATAGCGTGCTTGATTCGGACGGCCCTTCAGTCAAGCCTGCTATTTTGTCGCTCAATATTCCTGTTTTGGGTTTATGTTACGGCCATCAGCTGATTGCTAAATTACTCGGAGGTAAAGTGTCCCCTGGGAAAAAACGTGAATACGGTATCGCTGAGCTGGCGGTTATAACGGATGCGCCCCTTTTTAAAGGTCTCTCCGGAAGAGAGCAGATCTGGATGAGCCATGGCGATGCTGTGGATTTACCACCCGACGGCTTTGATGCTCTCGGCTCTACTTCCGACTGCCCCTTTGCTGCTATGGGCGATTTAAAAAGAAATATTTTCGGTTTGCAATTCCATCCTGAAGTTACTGACACGCCAAAGGGAATGACCATACTCGGCAATTTTCTGGATATATGCGGATGCGAGAGAAGCTGGAACTCCGACGCGTTTCTTATGGAGATAACAGAAAAGATTAAAAATGAATGCAAGGATAAGAAAGTTTTTCTTCTGGTCTCGGGCGGTGTTGATTCAACAGTGACATTTACCCTATTGAATAAAGCTCTCGGGGCTGAGCGTGTAATGGGCCTCCATATAGATAATGGCCTTATGCGGCTTGAAGAGTCTGAAAATATTATAGCTTACCTAAAAAATCATGGATTCAATAATCTGCATATCTATGATGCTGTTGACGATTTTCTGAATGCATTGCAGGAAGTGTCCAACCCTGAAGAGAAACGTACCATTATCGGAAATAAATTTCTTGAAGTTCAGGAAAAAGCCCAGCAGAGCCTGGGGCTTTCTGTGGATGAATGGATTCTTGCGCAGGGCACTATTTACCCGGATACCATAGAGAGTGCAGGGACAAAACACGCAGATAAAATAAAAACTCACCATAACCGTGTAGATATTGTTCTTGAGCTGATTGAGAAAGGGTTGATAATTGAGCCTCTTTCGCAATTGTATAAGGATGAGGTCAGGCAGCTGGGTGAGATACTCGGAATCCCCCGTGACCTGTTATGGCGCCATCCTTTCCCGGGGCCGGGGCTGGGAGTACGACTGCTATGTTCGGATGGTAAAGGAGACCCTGCCAATATAAAAGTATCCGAAGCTATATCGGCTTTTGCAGAAGAGTCGGGGTATACATCATATATCCTGCCGGTAAAGAGTGTCGGTGTTCAGGGTGACAGCAGAACATACGCGCAACCGGTTCTTTTAATTGGAAAGCAGGATTGGCCCCTTTTGGAAACAACCTCCACGAAAATTACCAATACCATTAGAGACGTGAACAGGGTGTTATTCGGCATAGCAGTTCATGATAATCCCCAATACTCCCTTATTGAGGGATACCTTACAAAACAGCGCCTCGATAAACTCCGCGCAGTTGACTACCTTGTCAATGTGGCCCTTCACCTGACAGGGGAATATGACTCCGTCTGGCAGATGCCGGTAGTCCTGCTGCCCCTTGTAAATAACAATGGTGACGAGTGTGTTGTCCTCCGCCCGATTGCTTCACAGGAAGCTATGACCGCACGATTTTTCCCGCTGAAAGATGAGACACTTCAAAAGATTGTTGAAGGAGCCCGCGATATTGAAGGCATCGGTGATATCTTTTATGATATTACGAATAAGCCGCCGGGGACGATAGAGTGGGAATAACAAAACAAATATTTTAATGTTGCAAAAAAATACTATCAAAAATAGGCGGTATCATTTTTATAGTTTTTTGTATATCAACTACAATATTTATAATAAATAAAAATAAAGAATGGTTATAATAATTATTGAGGATTCTGACTACTATTTCTAAAACTCCGCCCCCAGCGACCAGTAATTCTTAGCATCCTTTACATACCGGTGCCAGTCTGTTTTCCATGCAAGGTCGTATCGTAAAATAAATATACCGAGGTTGGCTCTGAGCCCGAAGCCCAAACCGCCGAATATTTTTTCAGGGAGTGGTATATTGTCAAATTGATCAACCGGATCCCACGCATTACCCATGTCTATAAAGAATGCGCCGTTGATGTAGCGTATTTTTATGGGGAGGGGCCATACCAGGTCGATGGTTCTTACAAAGGGGAATCTGAATTCCGTGTTGAAGACTGCGTAGCGGACTCCTGTTAAATCGTAGTAGTTCCAGCCTCTGAAAGGTACGACTACGCTGGAATAAATTGTGTTTGTGAGATTCTTTTCATACCTGCCGTAGTTGATTTCGTAAAATATCCAGTTTTCGTTGCCTCCCAGAAAATAGCGCCGGTTCGACTCGTCCCGGTTGATCGGTTCGCTGAAACCGAAGGTAATCCTGTTTGCCCAGACAAACTTCCTTCTGATATGTAAATAATTCCGCAGGTCGAAATCCAATGAGATAAATGAAGCATCCTTTTTTTTGAAGGGCGGTGCATAGAGAACGGAGGCTTTTGCACGGAACCCATTAATAGGGCCGGTTATTCCCCACAGTATATTGTCAAAAGTATATGATAGTGAAGGCAGTGTAACATTCAAATCCAAAGTGGAACGGCTGGTGTCGGGTTTCAGTTTCCTGTTTTCAAATTTATAGGGCTCCCTTTTCATATGCTGGTAGAAAATATTTAAATCTATCCTGGAAAAGAGTGAGAATGGGTATCTGAGAAGCAGCATTGCGCCAATGTTGGTATCATGGTATAAATTATAGAAATCGAGCGAGGCGTACATATAATATTGCTCGTAAAAACCGCCTATCCCAAAGTCAAGGCGATACTGGGAATTGATGTAAAAGGCGAAAATATTGTTTTCTTCGAATGAACCCTGAATATTCCCGGCTAAAGCAATCTGGTGGTTTCCGAGAAGATCGCTGAGAACGATAACACCCTGTCCTGCGTACCCATAGAATGTGCTGTAAGCCATACCAACGGAAACCAGGTCAACCGTGAATTTTAGCTTATAGGGATAGTAAATTAACTTTTCAGGAATAGTTGGAACAGTATACTCACTCTCTTTTTTTGCATCAGGAGTGTCCGTTTCAACGGTAGTGTCCGTTACCGCTGCAATTTGCTGAGGTAAGGTATCCGATGGCGTTAACGAATCGGACACGGCACTGTCAGTAGAAAAAGCTGTTTCAGGTGATCCCGGCGGGGTTGTTGTTGAGTCATCCTGTATCAAAGCTTTTTCCTCATTTGCTGCGGTTGCTTCGGTTGTATCCCCGGATGATACTGTTGTGATGTCCGATGAAACAGTGTCTTCCTGTATCGACAGTTCCTCCTCAATGATACCGGTTTCTTCAATAGGAGTATGCTTTTTGTCGTCGATTGAAACAAGCGCCTGTATGGAGTCTGCTTTAATAATTTCGGTAATCTCAGAAATGCCTGTTGTATCTGTCGTATCGGGTTCAATGGGAGCGGGAAGAAAATAATGCACCGTTGAATCCTGTTGGGATTTGACCCACAGGGTAGGTGATGGTAATGAGTCAAGAAGTTTCTTTTCAGGTTCTTCAATGAGCCAGACGTCCCATCCCTGTTTATGAAACAGGCTGAAAACAATTGTATTGTCTTCCAATGACCAGTCCGGGTTTGAACATCCCCCGATTATATTGGTAAGAGCCCTGATGCTGTCTGGTTTTGTTAATGGGGCTGTGTAAATATTATTGATACCGTTTCTGTCAGAGACAAAGGCGATGCTGTTTCCATCCGGTGATACGCACGGCTGCTTTTCGTTCCATGGTGAATCAGTTAATTTTGTAACTGATTTATCTTTCAGTTCCATAATATAGAGGTCGGATGAAGGGCGTCCTTTTACACTGTTCCTGTCGGCTATTCCGCAGGTGTCAATTGATGCAAAGATTATTGCGGAGCCGTCCCGGGAAAAGCGCGGATCGAATTCATACCGTATGTTGTCAGTAAGCTGAGTAAGGTTACTGCTTTCAATGTCAATAATATACAGGTTTGACGAATACTGTTTCATGCCGCAAAAGACAATGGATTTTCCGTTGGGTGACCAGTCCGGGTGAGTGATGCTTGCAAAGTCCGGAGACAGGGTAAGTATAAGCACTTTCTTCTTAATGTCAATAATTCGTATCTCGTTTTTACCTTTACTTTTTGTTATGAATGCCAGACGGTCGCTGTTTGGGGACCAGCACATGCCGCTTCGGAAAGGCTGGAATGATTCAAAAAAGCCGCCGTATCCAAACTGGCCTATTTTTGTGTGGACTTTTCCCTTTGTATCAGAGATGAAAATCTTGGTATAATCCCTGGCATCGCTGTAATAGGCTACCATAGAGCCGTCAGGGGATATTCGCGGTTTTAAATTAAGATGCGAGCGTGACTTACTATGAGACGTTATTGCCGTTCCTTTATTATCCAGGTTTTCCCGAATTCCAATTTCCGGCCAGTAAATACGTTTAATTTCCCTATGCCATTCCTTACCTAAATCTTCCAGACTTTTTTTATAGACACGCTCCATAGAATGTACTACCCGTTTTGATCTTCTAAAGGCCGCGAGGAACTTATGGAAGGTGCTGTCTCCCCGTGATGACGAGAGGAAGAAGAGAAATGACTGCCCGCCTTTGTATACCATATAGCCGCCCATTGCAGGGCCGGGGAGCGGAACGGTGCTATGAATCGCTTTGTCCATCATGAACATATCTGCATCGCAGTTCCAGCCGGTAGAGAGGAATTCTGCACTACCTTCTGCAAACCATAGAGGCATTTGGATCGCACCGGCCCGAAAGATATTGCTTCCGAATTGATCGAGTAGAATACCAAACTGGAAAGCATGGACAAGCTCATGATGAAGTACATGGCGATAATCTTCAAATGATCCGGTGAAAGGTATTACGATGCGGTTCTTTAACGATTCTGTAAATCCCCCGACTCCCTCGGGGATTATTCCGGGGGTAACATTTGTCTGTTCAAAAAGAATCGGGCTTGAATAAATGATCAACGGTATGGATTTTTTATGTTTATAGCCGAAATCCTGATAAAGGCTATAGTAGGCATTTTCGATCCATTGGGCTGTAATAGCCGGGAGTACCCCCTGGTTTTGGTGGAAATAAATGTTGAAATGGGGAATTTTATGGTAGTGCCATTTCAGATTTTCATATTGTACTTTATTTTTACCAAATCCATAGATTTCAAAAATGGAGCATAAGACAAAAACGATAAACAGAGCAAAGAAGGATTTTTTATAATTCTTTTTAATCATTAAGCAATTTTACCCGTTAGATTGTTATGCGTTTAAATATTATATATTGATAATATATACATTATATTATAATTTTTCTCAGCGCAACAGAGAATTTTTATAGAGTTCGTCTGTATTTTGAAAATATCTTCAGAATATCTTCTTTAAAATATAATACGGCTCTATTTGAAGAATAGTTATATACAATTATACTTTTATTGGGTTAGAAAAAGAATACATAATTGATATTTTCGTTTTTAGACATACAGAGCTTGCTTTTCGCAGGTGTGTTTTGAGTTTTTATAACTCCGGTTAAATAAGAAAGTTATTACCTGATAACACGTTGTTATACTAATGTTATGCTTTTTTTTGCTTCTTCTCAAACAATTTTGTATAATTTTTCTGTTTCTGTTGATATTAAATGTTTAATATTTTGTTAATTGGAAGTCAAAAATATTTTGATTTCCAATCATATATATATATTGATATCTTGACACTTATTATTTTCAAACGTATTTTGTTTCATCAGTTTTTTCCCCTTCATTCATTTACTTGTAAATGTAATGATAATTACTCACAATCAAGCTAAGCAGTCTTCTAGATTTATATGATGAATAAAAAAATTTTATCTGCATATCTCATTTTTGCCTTTTTATTGCTGCCCAATTATTCTTTTGCAGGAAGAAAAATAGTTGTTCCCCATGATTTTCCGTCAATCCATGCTGCCCTCGGTGAGGCGGATGAGGGTGACACCATTTATGTGATAAAAGGAACTTACGATGAAAATATTGCACTTACAGACAATGTAGTTCTAATAGGGCAGGAAATGACCAAGACAATTATTAACGGCAGACGCCTTGGCCCCTGTGTTATTGGAGCTGACGGGGCAATAATTATGGGATTTACTATATATAACGGGACAACAGGAATCCTGTGTAAAAATACGAGACCCGTTATTAAAAATAACTTTATCGTTGATAATAAAGGTGCGGGAATACATGCATTAATAGCACTACCGGAGATTAAAAATAACGTCATTTATAGAAATGAGTGGACAGGTATTTTTTTGGAGTCAACAAGGGGCAGCCGGACTTCCATAGACCATAATGTGATTTTGGAGAATGGCTATTGCGGAATTTTCTGTGCACATCGTACAGAGGTGCTTGTCAGGAATAATATTCTTTACAAAAATAAGCAGTATGGTATTTTCATCGCTCCAAATGCGAGGAAGACCAGAATTATCTACAATAATATTTATGAAAACAGAAGACCGTATAATCCGGATGCTGTTGTAAATCAGACTAATATCAGTAAAGAGCCTGTCTTTATCTCTCCCGTTCACCCTGATTATAATTACTTTGTAAAGGATGTATCTTCATGTAAGGGTACTGGAGAAAATGGCACAGATATAGGCCTTATCACTGAAAAGATGATTGAGGTGCTGAGCACGGACCGGGATGGCGACGGGATACTTGACGATGTGGATCAATGCCCGGATGTTGCGGAAGACAAAGACGGCTTTGAGGATGAGGATGGCTGCCCGGATTTTGATAATGATGGTGACGGGATATCCGATAACAATGATCAGTGCCCGAACGACCCGGAGGATTTGGACGGTTTTCAGGATGAGGATGGCTGTCCGGATACTGATAATGATATGGATGGCATCATAGATATTGAAGATAACTGTCCCAATAATCCTGAGACGGTAAACGGATATAAGGATCAGGACGGCTGCCCTGATGAAAAACCAAAAGAGATCAAGCAGGCACTCATTTTAAAGGGTGTGAATTTTAAGACAGCAAGTGCGGAGCTTTTGGAAGAATCATATTATGTGTTGGAAAAAGTGTACAATAGTCTTGAGGCGTATCCTCATGTGCGGGTAGAGATTGCGGGCCATACGGATAGCCAGGGAAGTGATTCCTATAACATGGCATTATCGTATGACCGGGCAAAATCGGTGATGAAATATCTGGTGATGAGAGGAATTTCTCAGGATAAACTGGTTGCACGGGGTTACGGTGAGACCCAGCCGATAGCTGACAATAATACTGCGGATGGCCGGTATGAAAACAGGCGGGTGGTAATCACTCCTTTTAAATAATTCTATTTTAGGATACTTTTAGTAAATTTAATAAAAGAATTAAAGATTAGAATGACATACAGAAAAATTTTTCTTTTAGCGGTTTTATTGGGTATTAGCGCAGCAGTAGCGGATATCAAACCAACCGGTGGTTTTGATGCTCCCTATTTTCAGGCTGACTATATACAGGACCTTTCTGAATGGAATGCAGCCCTGGTAAACCCGGCTTTATTATTTCGTGTTAATCAATATCGCCTTGAAGCCGGCTTTTACCGGTGGGGAGGAGTTAACCCGGTAGGCGATGAACTTGGGTATAATCAAATTACCGGCATTATTCCTATCCGATTACGACATACTCTTGGTTTGACCTTTATTACCAGCGGTTCAGATTTTGAAAAGTCCGCAATTGACCCCCAATCCAATATCATACCCCTTGGAGAAGATGAACACCGGGAAAGATGGCTAATTGGTCATTATAGTTTTAGAGTACTCCCCTGGTTATCGATCGGATGTAACCCGAAAGTGGTTTTTCAGCGTCAACCGGCACTTATTTTGGGTGAAGACCGGGGTGATTTGAGCTATGGATTCGGTCTGGATATTGGAGCATATGCAAATATGTTTGATCATTACAGATTCGGGGATCTTGGCGTCAGCGTAAATTTCCAGGATATCGTGCCGGCAAATCTGAAATGGAAAAATCCCAGTGGTGAGACGGCAAGTCAGTTGATGACAACCCGGCTGCGGGCGGGATTACGATACGCTGTAATGAATGACAGACTGATTTTTGATTCTGAGGCGGTCATTGATAATGTTTTTGAAAGAATGTGGGATTTTCTGATTGACATAACTGAAAAGGGCGATTATGTCGTAGATACTATTTTTGACCCGGATAGTAACATTGTGGGCTTTGATACAACGTATGAGGGTGATCCTCTTGAATCGTATCTTGATATAGTGGGAAGGTTCAGCTTTCATTCAAGATTTCAATGGATCCCGCAGGTATGGTTCAAAATCGGTTGGGCGAATAATAATATTCCCTATATCGGATTTAATTTTAATATTATTTACCTCTGGCCGGAGATGATAAATTATGTAAGCCTTGACGTCCATTTCGGGTACAGTATTAATGAATTGGAACGTGGGGCAACCGGCATGATCAAAGTAGCGACTGATTTTGGCCCCACCCGGGAGCAAAGGGAATCAAAGAGGCTTTATGAGAAACTGATATTAGCCCCTATGAATGCGTATAATGAGGCAATGCGCCTGTATAAGGCAGAAAAATACTGGGAGGCGTCATTTGCGTTTGGAAAGGTTCTCTCGCTTTTTCCAAATTTCCATTTGAGTGACAAGTGTACCTATTATATGGGTGATTGCTATACGCAGCTGCGTTTACACGGTGTAGCAAGGGAGGTTTATAAAGAGGGGCTTGCTGAGTACACGACATCGGAGATGAGAGCCAATTATCTATATGGTCTGCAGATTCTTGATTATCGCGAAGGCAAATATAAAGATGCTCTTAAAAATCATGCATTTATCTCTAACTTGTATTCGCAAAGCGAGATTAAGCCCGATGCAGATTACCTTGCGGGCGAGATCCATTTTCTTCAGAAAAATTACAGCGCAGCGAGCAAGACTCTAAACCAGATTCCTCCAGATGCAGCCTGTTACAACTATGCACAGTATACTTTAGCTGTAGTAAATATCGCGAACAACAAGCTTGATATTGCTATTCAAAATTTGAGGAATATAGTTACTGACACCGCAATAGGCGAGGCTGAGATTCTATTACAGGAAGCAGCGGATGTTAAGCTGGGACAACTCTATTTTGAGCAGGTAGAGCTGAGAAAAGCAGTTGAGGCATTCAAGCGAGTCCCTGAAGATTCCGACCATGGAGATGAAGCCTTGCTCGGTATTGCCTGGTCCTGGATTAAAGTTAACCGTCCCCAGGAATGTTTGGCTGCCATTCAGACCCTCATTTCGATGCACCCCAACTCGCCGCTGGTACCTGAGGCTTATTTGGTAAAAGGTTATTCGTTAATACTGCTCAGACAGAATAATGAAGCATTAACTGCTCTCGATGAGTGCATGCGGTTCTGTAAAACAGATTTTGAGTCAGAGGAGGACCTTTCTGTTAAAAAGGAGAAAATCAGACAGGTTGAAATTGATTTCATTCCAACTGGTAATAGAATTAAGAAGAATGCGCTACGTAAACCTACCGATAAAATTATATCTGAACGGACCGGGCTAAAATCGGAGTTTAATAAGTTTGATAAAGAATCAAGGAATTTTTTCTATTATTCATTATTGGTGGAAGATAACAAGAAGTTTTTCCGCAGGAAAGAGCAAATTTTAAATGATGCGGAATATGCCATCGCAAAGGTGCATAAGATAATCGGTGCAAAGAAGAAAAAAGCGCTCATTAAAAAGGATTTGAAGAAGCAGGAAAAGCTGGATGATGAAATAGAAAAAATTAAAAAAGAGCTTGAAGACCTTGAGGAGGAGTAGCAAAATACCGAGTGTCGCTTTTTAATGTTTTAAATTTAAAATTATTAATTATTATTTTTCTTATCATATATATTATATTAAATTTTAAGCTTAATTCAAGAATAATAAAATAATATGT
>JAUXBV010000090.1 GCA_030619215.1 Fibrobacterota bacterium
CGGAACATCCTGCCCTGTTATTACGGCCATCAAAGATACCGACTTTGTGTTGCTGGTAACGGAACCGACTCCCTTCGGGTTGCATGACCTCGGTCTTGCGCTTGACATGGTTAAAGAACTTGGGCTGCGCCATGGTGTGGTTGTAAACAGGCATGAAGAAGATAATTTGCTGGCACGGTTGTTTTGCAAAGAACATAATGTTCCGGTCCTTGCTGAAATACCGGATGACCGTCGGGTGGCTGAGGCATATTCAATCGGAAAGCTTGCATCAAAAGAGGTGCCGGGATTTTATGATTGCTTTTTGAACCTCTGGGAAGAAATCCAAAAACATTTAAAGAAATAAACAACAATACAGCATTTAAAAAAGGAATGTATTCATGAAAGAAATTGTGGTAATCAGCGGTAAAGGCGGCACAGGGAAAACAAGTGTTGTTGCCTCTTTTGCAGCACTGGCTGAAAATCCGGTGCTTGCAGACTGTGATGTTGACGCAGCCGATCTTCACCTGGTGCTTTCACCGCAAATAAAACACAGACAGGATTTCAGCGGGGGTAAAAGCGCCCGAATAATACCTGATAAATGTACCGTTTGCGGAAAATGCTATGAACTTTGTCGTTTCGATGCAGTAAAAAAGATAACAACCGAAGATAGTGTAACATATGAGATTGATCCTGTTGCGTGTGAAGGATGCGGTGTATGCGCCTGGTTCTGTCCGGAAAATACAATTGCATTTGAAGATGCCGTAAACGGCGAGTGGTTTATTTCCGATACACGCTATGGCCCCATGGTCCACGCCAGGCTGGGAATCGCAGAGGAAAACTCCGGGAAACTGGTAACCTTGGTAAGAAACGAGGCAAAAAAAATCGCCAAAGAAAATGAGTGCTCCTTTATTGTCGTAGATGGCTCTCCGGGAATCGGTTGTCCTGTTATTGCATCCATAGGCGGAGCAGACCTTGTGGTTATTGTGACAGAACCGACATTGTCCGGTGAACATGATCTCGAACGGGTAGCGGGACTTGCAAAACATTTTGGTATCCCTGCAATGGTCTGTGTAAATAAATATGATATAAACCGCGATATGACAAAACGTATTGAAGAAAAATCGAAGACTATGGGACTTTCTCTCGCGGGTAACATCCGGTATGACAAAATGGTAACAAAGGCGCAGATAGCCGAGGCTGCGGTTGTTGAGTATACCAACCTTCCTGTGGCTGATGATATCAGGAGTGTATGGCAGAATGTAGTAAAAGTTTTAGAAAATGGAGAAGCCGTTAAAGGTGGGAAATGAAACTGAAGCAATAGGTTCCGTTGAAAATTCACTGATATGCCCCGAAAACATGGGACGCCTGAACGACCCGGACGGATCGGCCTGGATAAAAGGATTATGCGGCGATACTATAGAAATGTATCTGATTATCGAAGATGATAAAGTTACAAAAGCATTATTTCACACCGACGGCTGCAATGCTTCACGCGCGTGTGGTTCTGCGGCAGCAAGCCTGGCATTAGGGAAAACGCTTAAGGACGTTTTGCGGCTGTCTCCTGCAGATATTCTTGATTTGTGGGCGGATATTCCTCAGGGAAACGTGCATTGCGCGATCCTTGCGATAAGCACGCTGCATAAAGCGGTTGCCGATTATTTACTGCGTACACAACTGGGATAACCCAAGAACCGACTATATGACAATACAATTTTTAACGGAAGGCTTTTTGTTAGGCCTGGCAACCGGGCATATATGCTTTGCAACGTGCGGCCCGATATATTCGCCCTATCTTATGATGCGTAAAAATAACTGGGTGAAAAGTATTATTTCAATTCTTGAAATTTCTCTTGGCCGTTTTATTTCAAGCGTTATATTCGGAGCCGTGGTAGGTTTACTGGGGCAAAAAATCACGACAGTGAATCGTTCCTATTTTACCATAACGGCATATATACTTTTTTCTGTTTTTCTTATTGTTTCTGCTGTAAGAACCCGAAGCAGGGAAAACGGGTGTGCTCTTTCCCGATGGAGCCGTTTTGCTGACAGGCCTCTTATATTGGGACTGGTAACGGGAATCAGCTTCTGTCCGGCATTTCTCATTGCCTTGACTCGAGCCTTAGAACTCTCCGGCCCTGTTTCCGGGGCGTTGTTGTTTACCGGTTTTTTTGCCGGAACCAATATCTATTTACTTCCCCTAGCAGTATTCGGTGTAATAGGAAACAAAAAGGTAATGAGGAAAATTGCCGTTGTCTGCGCCTTTGCCGTTGGCGGCTGGTTTATTTTTCAAGCCGGAACGTCTGCTGTCACCCTGTATCGTGATTCAAAACGCACGCTCGCTGATTATGGAGATTCAATTATAAATCTTCTTGACAAAGCTAACATGTTTATTCTCAGCAATGACACCACACGTTTTGACACAGTAAGAAATATTCTCTCGAAAAACCGACAAGGAAAAGTTTTTCTGATAGACACAGTAAGCGACCTGCCTGATACCGGTTATGTTTTGATTGATCCTGCATGGCAGCGGGAGACAGGTTGCTTTGTTGATAGTTTAAAGAATAAAAACCGTTTCGTAATAATTTTACCTCTTCCCGGAAGATATAACGACTATACTGAGCAATATACAGAGGGATTTATCTCTTTTATCGGAACGCGTTATTTCAAGTGTGACACAGTATCGGGTTCATTGTTTAATATGTCCGGTTTTTTTAAATGATAATGTTCTTAGGTAAATTTTAGCCGTTGCCGGCTATTGTTCTTTTTGGACTGGCGTTTTTTCTTACGTCATCACTTTGACTGGAGCGATAATTTAGAGATGAAAAAAAATGAGTCTGCCTATATCTTTGGTCCCGTACCGTCCCGGCGGCTCGGCCGCTCATTGGGAGTAGATGTCGTTCCGTTTAAAACATGCTCCTACGATTGTATATATTGTCAATTAGGACGAACGACAAACAAGACCATGGAACGAAAAGAGTATGCTTCATTAAAAGTCATTATAGATGAAATCGGAAATAAACTTAAAAATGACCCTTTACCTGATTATATTACAATCTCCGGTTCCGGAGAACCTACCCTTTACTCTGAATTATCTTCGTTGATTCAGGGAATAAAACAAATGACTGAGATTCTTGTCGTAGTGCTTACCAACGGTTCTCTTTTATGGGATAAAAGTGTCCAAAAAGGCATCTGTGATGCGGATCTGGTTATTCCTTCCCTGGATGCCGGAGATGAAGCAGAGTTTCAATGCGTAAACCGGCCATACACGGATATTTCCTTTGAAAAAATGGTTCGTGGGCTTATGGAGTTTCGCCAGGTATATAACGGTGCATTATGGTTGGAGACATTTCTATTACAGGGAATTACCGCAATAGAAGGGAGTGTTAAAAGAATTGCTGCTTATGCTGAAAAAATAAACCCTGACAAAATACAGCTCAACACTGTAGCCCGTCCACCGGCTGAAGATTTTGCGTTCGCGGTTTCGGAGGAACGAATGAGCTATTTCGCCCGCATGTTCGGTGAAAAAGCAGAAGTTATCGCAGATTACCGTAATATTCACGATGAAGAAAGTTTCTCGGTATCGCGGGAGCAAGTGTATACACTTCTTAAAAGAAGACCTTGTTCGCTGGAAGATATTGCTTTCGGTTTGTCAATCCATCGCAATGAAGCGATTAAACATATTCAAGAACTTATGAAGGAAGATAAAATTAAAACCGAAACCGGAAAAAACAGCCGCTTCTTCAAAGTAATATGAATAAAACCGACAATTACAAACAGCGATGTTCTTTACTAAAGAAAAAGTATCATAATAAGTGTATATTCGATGAATTACGCAGTATTATAGGAAAAGATCTTCAAGTACGTTTTGATAATAAAGGATTATTAGTGGCAGATTTTTTCTGCCATGAACGATATCAGGGTTTTGATGGTATAATGCATGGGGGAGTTCTCTCTGCGTTGCTGGATGCAGCAATGGCGCAGTGCCTTATGGGGCATGGTGTTGTTGCATATACAACCCGTATGAACATTCGATATCATAAGCCTGTCAAATTAAGACAAAATGTTACCATACGGTGTGAAATTAAGGAAGTTTATTTTAATAAACTTTATAAATTACGAGCAGAAATGTCTCAGAAAAAAAGAGATAAGGTTATTGCTCATGCGAATTTTTACAGGATTAATTGAAAGTTATTTTCAACGCTAACAGTAATAGTAGAAAAAATGATAGTAACAATTACTATAAAAGAGAATGCTCCCTATATTGAGAAACCCTTATAATTTTATTTACAAGGAGGATATAATGCAAACCGAAGAAGTTTCCGGCAGAAATGACCAAATGGAAAAACAGGACCTTGTAATCAAGTCATCATTACAGAGAATCAAAAATAAAATCCTCGTAATGAGCGGAAAAGGAGGTGTTGGAAAGAGCTGTATTTCAGTAAATATTGCAGTTGGACTCGCTGACCTTGGATACAGGGTCGGCCTAATGGATGTTGATATGCACGGTCCGAGTATCCCGCAAATGCTTGGAATTCCAAGTATACGTGACATAAATATTCAACAATCACCTGAATTGGAAAAAAAGGCAATTTGTTACTCAGACAATAAAATTATTCCAGCTCAATATTCTGGTAATTTATCAGTTGTATCAATTGAAGGTATGTTGGAAAGTAATGAAACCGCGGTAATCTGGCGCGGGCCTATGAAGATTCATGCTATTCGTCAATTCATTTCAGACGTGCAGTGGAACGATCTTGATTTTCTGATAATTGACTCCCCTCCGGGTACCGGAGATGAGCCGTTAACCGTGGCACAGACCATTCCTGATGCTCAAGCGATTATTGTTACAACGCCTCAGAATGTCTCCCTGAGGGATGTACGAAAATCCATTAATTTCTGTAAACAGGTGAAGATGAAGATGCTTGGTCTTATTGAAAACATGAGTGGGTTTACATGTCCTGATTGCGGTAAAAAAATAGATCTGTTTAAAACCGGCGGAGGGGAAAAAACAGCTCACAACATGAATGTTCCATTTCTTGGGTCAATACCGATTATACCTGATATTGTTACAGCATGCGATAATGGGATCCCTGCGATAAATGAGTCGAAAAAACTATTGCAATCCTTTGAAAAAATATTAACAGCTATTACTAAAAATGTATAATATCTGATAATTAAAAGTGATTTATTAGGCTAATGCCGTCAGAAAGGAGATTGTGTGAGAGTTGCCATACCTATTGCTGAAGGAAAGCGTGTCATGCATTTTATACATTGCCGTCAGTTTGCATTGATAGACGCGGACGAACGAAACAAGAAAATTATCAAGAAAGAAATTGTCCCCGCACCAAGTTATCAGCCGGGAATTTTACCGAAGTGGCTCCATGAAAGAGAGACAGATCTAATTATTACCTGGGGTATGAGCTCAAGAGCGCGGTCGGTTTATGCCCAGAATAATATACGGGTTGTAACTGGTGCGCCTGCTGAAGAGCCGGAAAAACTGGTAATTGATTATCTTAATGGCACACTTGGATAGGGAGTGAATGATATGGAAAACGTTGTCATTGCAGGATCCGGTCCTGCAGGCTTGACGGCTGCTATATATACGGCACGCTTCAAATTGAATCCACTGGTGTTAAGTGGGCTTGTAACGGGAGGCCAGCTTATCGTATCCGACAAAGTAGAAAACTATCCCGGTTTTCCGGAAGCGGTTTCAGGCATGGAACTTATGGATCGGTTCCGGAAGCAGGCTGAAAAGTTCGGGGCACATTTTAAGAGCGGCGTTGTCGCGCAGGTCAATAAGCAGCGTGATTTTTTCGAGGTAGATACGGGTCGTGAAAAGATTGAAACGAAAGCGCTGATAATAGCAACGGGAGCAGAAGCGAGGCGGCTGCCTATTCCCTCGGAACCAAATTTTTACGGGAAAGGAGTTTCAGGATGCGCTACCTGTGACGGCGCTTTTTTCCGTGACAAAGAGGTACTCGTTGTCGGTGGTGGAAATACCGCTATGCAGGACGCTGTGTTTCTTACCAGATTTGCAAGCACGGTAACGATTGTTCACCGGCGGGACTATCTGCGTTCTGATCCTGTCGAAGTGGAAAAGGCAAAGAACAATCCGAAAATCAAATGGCTGATTCCATGGACTGTGGAAGAAATAACCGGCGGTAATACTGTGTCAGGCGCTGTTCTGAAAAATAGTGAAACAGGAGAAACTCGGCGAATCGAATGTCACGGTATTTTCGTTGCCATAGGACACGATCCAAAAACCGAGGCATTCAAAGAGTTGGTTGAGACGGACGAAAATGGTTTTATTCAAGTTGAAGCAGGTTCTACCAGGACATCGACACCGGGCGTGTTCGCCTGCGGTGATGTTATTGATCCTGTTTACAAACAGGCGGCTGTGGCTGTAGGTCATGGATGCATGGCCGCTATAGATGTTGATCACTATATCCAAAGGAGAAAGTAACATGTTGTATACCAATTTGAAGCATCTTGAAACAAATCAGGATATCAGGGAAGCTTTGGAAAAAAACGAAAACCTTATGGTTAGCTGCGGACGAATGGGGCCAATGTGTGTGCCTGTCTATGCAGTCATGGAAGACCTGGAAAAAACCTATACGCATGTAACATTCTGCGACCAGGATTTTGATATACCTGTAGCAAGTTATATAAAAAGTTTGCCTGAATGTGCTTCTTTTATGGGATTGCCATTCAACGTTTATTTCAAGAATGGAAAAGTCATAGCGGCAACAACCAGTATACAAAACAAGAACCAGGTGGTTGAAATCCTGGATCGGGAGTTCGGTAAGCCGTCGTGATCTGACTGTCTCTGTGGCAGATTATTGGCGGGTTATACGTTGCTGAACGGACAATAGAACGATTTGGCGAATTGTAAGATATTCGGAATATAGGTAAGTAAAAAGGGGTTATTATAGACAAAAAGCAAACATCTTTTTATACAAAAACAGCGACGTCACAGGATAAATCTTTCGGTGGAAAAGGGATAAGATTGACTAATAGTTTGATCACTAACAAAAGTAACCCTAAAGAATTCAAGGGTCTTGCCATAAGCTCCGGTAAGGTTGCTGCACGGGTATGTATATACTCACAGAAACGTCATGAGGAAGTCGCTTCGCGAATGCTTGAAACAGACGAAGATGTTACATTAGATATAGGTCGCTTCGAAAATGCTCTTGCCGTGTGTTCTGCTGAACTGGATGACATTGCTTTAAAAGTGGCAAAAGAGGTTGGTGAAAATGAAGCGAAAATTTTTATTAGCCAGAAAAACATAATGAATGATTATGTGATTAATTCTTTAATAAAGGAGAGAATAACACGGGAACGAAAAAATGTTGAGTATATAATTTCAGAAGTATTTGCCGAATATGAAAAAAAAATATTAACTATCGATAGTAAATATTTAAGCGAGCGTTCTTCCGATATTGGAGAGATTCGGAGACGCCTCCTTGACTATCTTTCCGGCAGCCATCCCGGCTTTGATTGCAAAGGACAGGAGAATTGTGAAAAAGAAGCGGAATGGATAATTGTCGCAGAAGAGCTTACTACAGAAATGAGCCTGCATATGGACCTCAACAGGATTGTAGGGATTATAACGGAGCACGGCGGTTATTCTTCACATGCGGCTATTTTGGCTCGCTCTATCGGCGTCCCGGCAGTAAGCGGCGTTAAGGAAATTTACAAACAGGTTGGCTGTGGAGTTACTGTTTTCCTGGACGGCGATAACGGCATCGTTACTATTGAGCCGGATGAAGCGACAATAAAAAGGTTAATCCCTGATGAATATGTTGATCCGGAGAAGGTGTGCCTTCTTTCCTCGCCTGAGGGAACGGAGGTTCTTGCAAATGTGGGTATTCTAACGGATGTGAAACGTGCATTATCAGTCAGAGCGGATGGCATAGGACTGTTTCGAACTGAGATTGCTGTTATTCAAAAAGGCCGTTTACTCAGTGAACAGGAACAGTATGAATTTTATGCAAATGTATTACAGCTTATGGAAGGCCGGCCAGTAACCTTTCGATTGCTTGATGTGGGTGGTGATAAAGAAGCATCTTTTTTGCAAATGGAAAAAGAAGAAAATCCTTTCCTTGGCATGCGGGGATCGCGTTTTCTTTTACAAAATTTTGAAATTTTTTCCACACAGACAAAAGCACTCGTGCGATTGGGTAAGATTGGGAAGATACGCATTCTTTTTCCTATGATTATAGACTCTATGCAGGTAAAAGAATTATTAACGGCAGTTCAGGAAATCATGCTTACCGTTGATGTTCAAAAAGGAAATATTGAATTTGGAGTGATGTTTGAGGTGCCAAGTGCATGTATACAGGCTGATACTATATTCAAAATGGTTGATTTTGCCAGTATCGGATCGAACGATTTGACTCAATACCTTTTTGCAGTAGATAGGAATAATGAATCGGTTTCGCAATGTTATAACCCGGATCATCCGGTACTCTGGGATGTTTTAAAAAATCTCAGTAAAGCAGCAAAAAATGCTGGAAAACCGCTTTCGATATGCGGGGAAATTGCAGGGCGTGAGAATATGGCATGCCGGCTTTTAGATATCGGCATAACTTCGTTAAGCGTCAGCCCCCGGCTGATTCCACGAGTGCGGGGTGAAATGGCAAAGCATATAACGAGTAAACAGCTTTTATAATAAAATTGTTGATACTACGATAGCTACTTTTTAATGCAGATATATGTGATTGATTTTGATTCTATGTTTATATATGTTTATAAGAGAAAGGAAGTTATACAATGAAAAATGTAAGCAGGAATAAATGTGTCGGATGTGGAATTTGCATAAGCGAGTGTGAGGCTGATGCTATTTCAATTGAATATATGATAGCCTTAATTGACGAAGAGAAATGTCTCAGTTGCGGAACATGCATAAAAGTATGCCCTCAAAATGCAATAAGGAAAATTGAAGAAAATTTGGTAATTGCCATTGGAACGGATGAGGGAAAAACGGTAAAATCGGATAATCATGTCGGGATGTCAAAAAACTTCCAGATATGGGAATATTCAAATGGAGAACTATCTTTCAGGGAAGAAAGAGAGAATGCCAAGTATAAAGAAGATGACTC
>JAUXBV010000505.1 GCA_030619215.1 Fibrobacterota bacterium
GAGGGGCAACTCGAAATATATTATTATCCACAATAAAAAGGGTGAGGTGTAAATGAAACGGTTCTTAACAGTTCCAGTGCTTGTTTTATTATTAGGGGGAGGGCTGCAGATATTTTCTCAGCAGGACATGAGAGAGTATAATAGAGCTATGGATTATTTGAATAACGGAGGGGAGGTTTATTTTACATTCGGCATTGACCAAACGTCGCAAATCAGCCGGCTGTCAAAAATACTTTCCGTTGATAATGTTAATGGTAGTGTTGTTAAAGCTTATGCAAACAGGGAAGAATTTTATAATTTTCTGGACCTCGGACTTTTTTATGAGGTTCTGACACATCCCGGTGACCTGTTGGAAAACCCCGCAATGGCCGGCAGCCCGGAAGAGTTAAGCCGGGAATGGGATAAATATCCTACATTTGAGGCTTATGTGGAAATGATGTATCAATTTGAGCTGGATTATCCTGAGTTATGTAGAATCGTTGAAATCGGTAAATCCGGGAGTAGTTACAAAAGAGAATTATTATATGCTGTAATCTCTGATAACGTTAATGAGAAAGAGGCGGAGCCAATACACAATTATTCATCAACCATGCATGGGGATGAAACTACGTTGTATGTAAATTCGCTCAGACTTATAGACTACCTCCTTTCAAAATATAACTCTGATTCCTATGTAAAATATTTAGTTGATAATGTTGAAATATGGATCTGCCCCAATGAGAACCCGGATGGCACCTATCAAAACGATAACAGTTCAGTCAGCGGTGCCAGGAGATATACCAGTAATAATAAAGATTTGAACAGGCATTATCCCAATTTTGAGGAAGGACCTCACCCGGATGGTTCGTCAAGTTATGAGGTTGAGTGTCAAAGCATGCTTAATTTGCTTGATACGGTCCGGTTTAATTTGAGTGCTAATTTTCATGGAGGAGCGGAGCTGAATAATTATCCCTATGATTCGTGGTCAAGATATCATGTGGATACTGAATGGATGGAGTATGTGTATACAAAATGGGCTGATACAGCTCAGGAATACAGCCCGAGCGGCTATTTTATGGATCAGGGTGATGGCGTTACCAATGGATATAAATGGTATGAGATTCACGGATCTCGAATGGACCATTGTACCTGGTCGAGATTTATGAGAGAAGTTACTACTGAGGTATCTACTTCGAAACTGATGACAGCCTCCCAATTACCTAATTACTGGGAGTATCAATACAGGTCACTTCTTCAGTATATTGAGCAAAATTTATTTGGCATTAATGGTACAGTCACCTGTGCGGTAACCGACACAGGCCTTAAAGCAAAAGTATTTATTCTGAGTCATGACAGGGACAGCACCTTTAACGTTTGTAAATTACCTCATGGTGATTTCTGGCGCCCGATTTATCAGGGAAATTATGATGTTGTTTTTTCATGCGAGGGTTACTATCCGGATACCGCTGAAAATGTCCAGGTAGAAAATGATGAGGCAACGGTACTTAGTATAAAACTGTGGCCGGACAATGTCGGTATTAATAATAACCACAAAATTCACAATGCTGATATTATGATAGCACCGTACAACAGTAAGTTTGTAAGAATTACTTTTAATATGAATCCCGGTAATATCAAAGCAGCTATATTCGATATATCAGGCAAATTAGTTAAATCGATTCATTCAAAGGGATCTGCTGATATTATATGGGATAGCGCCGATGAAACGGGCAGTCAGGTTGCAAATGGCTGTTATGTTTTAAAACTGAGCATAGGAGGGCAGATTTTGACAAGGAATTTTGTATTATCCAGATAAAATAAACAGAAAATAAAGTTTTTTTATTAGTACATTTTAAAACTGCGGCTCTGGTGAGTCGCAGTTTTTTATTTCATCCCGTACAACAAAATGTAAATAAAATGACAATCGGTTTATTTAAAAAATAGCTAGTTCCTGATTCTATGGAGCCTTTGAATATAAGGCAGTTTGAGGCTTTCTGCGGCGAGTTACTCTCAAAATAAAGGGATGACGGCATTATTAATGATTTCAACCCTATGGTTATTAGGGTGCCGGGGTTATTACTATTTGCAAATGTACCCATTTTTTATAGTTGATATGTCAATGAATAAATTGTATTTGAATCATAAATATAAAGTATTGATTTCTGACCATTCGGTTTACAATCAGATAAAACGCGACCACCAATTAAGTGCCCCGCGGGAAGGGATCATTTGCGGGTTATTTTAAATAAGACCTTTCATATTGATATTGTCTTCTGTCAACACCTGCCGCCTTAATGCTTTAACAGGTACTAAATGGCAAGAATTGCCTAAAATGCGTAAAAAACGGCATTTTTATTAATTTTAGCCATTTGGCAAATAGTTGTTGCTGCATTAAAAAATATTTTTGACATGGCGTTATAATATTTGTAAACTTGCAGCATTTTTTTTTATGATATGAAGTAAAATATCAAAGGTGTTGCAGGTAAACATTATCCGGGAATTCGAAATGTAAATTGGACAATAGGGGAAACGGGAAAATGGTGATAAGAGGATTCAGTTTGTATACCAATTAACCGTTCGGTATATAGCAACAAGCACTTTGGCGGGAAGTATAACTTTATTGTCATATATATACAAGATATTTTTTCAATAAAAAATTAAAAAAACATTTGACATGTTGCTTATTGCATGTGCCGTTAATATTTTAACATAAAAGCTTGAGAGGCATGACAAGCCTTTATTTAAAGGGAGAATGAAAGATAAGAAATTTAAAATTGCTACTATAACATAACTGAAAGGTAGCGTAAATTAATTTTCACACATCCAATCATTAATCTATAAGGAGGTTTTAATGAATAAGGGTGATCTTATTGCAGCAGTTGCTAAAGAAACAAAGAGCTCAAAAGCTCTTGCTGAGAAGGCTGTAAACTCTGTCCTTGACAATATCAAGAAGGGCACCAAAAAAGGCGGCGTTCAGCTTATCGGTTTTGGTACTTTTTCTGTTGGTAAAAGAAAGGCTCGTATGGGCAGAAATCCACAGACCGGCAAAGCGATAAAGATTCCTGCATCAAAAGTGGTTAAATTCAAAGCAGGTAAAGCGTTCAAAGGCGCTATCTAAGTAAGAAAAGTATTATTACTTATAAGAAGTACCCGTTTTCCTTACTGGAGGACGGGTATTTTTTTATTGAGTTTAAAGCGGTATCCAGCAAGGAGGCGGTTAAAATATATAACCGGTTATGCATAGAAAAGAAAGTTGGTGCCTGCTTTCATTTGACCTGTTAAATTAAACTTTAATTTTTTTGACCAATAAAGCAACCCTTTTCCCCAATTTAGCAGCATTAGCAGCTGTTCTCTCGTCGGGGCTTCCTTCACAGGCAACGCCGTAGTGCCCTGTTGCATCCAGAGGATCTCCCACAATTATCATTCCATAAATAAGCATTGCCTGAAAAATCGAAAAGATGGTGGTTTCCTTTCCCCCGGTCCTGTCGGCTGATGTTGCAAATGCAGCGCCTATCTTATC
>JAUXBV010000323.1 GCA_030619215.1 Fibrobacterota bacterium
GATGGAGGCTGAAGGTTTTAATAAGACATTGAATATTATTTTGACAAAGTAAGAGGAAATAGCTTTTTATTTAAAAATTGATTATAATATTTTCCCTCCCCCCTATGAGGAAAATTGGGCTCCGTTCATGTTCTTTGCAGAACGAGCCCAATTTTATTATTTCCTTCGTATATATAAAAAAATAGTTCAGTTAATCCGAAAGATCTTGCTCCAGTAGTTTTTCTTCTATTTCGTCAATGGTTTTGTACTCCGGTAATAGCTCCAGGACATTGGTGTCTTCCAGTAATGATCGTACATCAGATGAGATGTTCACGAGATATATGCTTCCGTTGTTTTCCGTTACCTTTTTATGCAGGTTGATAAGTGAGCCAATGCCAACGCTGGAGATATGTATGGTTTCTTCGAAATCAAATACGATGTGTATGTTGCCTGATTCTATTGATTCGTCGATAACTTCCTTTAATTGCTTGAGTACCAGAAGGTCGAACTCTTCGGGGATTTTTAAGAGAGTGTAAAAGCCGCGGTTTTCTATTGAAATATTTCGACTGAAAGATATATCAGCTTCATCAATGCTTTTATATATTTCTAATACTTTCTGGAGATTGCATGAGTTGAGAAGTGTATATATTCTATTGGAGGGAGTTGCCAGGCACACTTTTGCATCCTTTGAAATGAGATATTTATGAATATTGATAATGAGCCCGATTCCTTTACTGTCAATTGCTGCCGCTTCGCAGAGGTCAATGAGAAGTGCCTTTTGTCCCGTATCCAGAGCGCAATCAGCGGCTTTTTTTAACCCTTCCGGGTCTGGATTTATAAAATTACCCTTTATCTTGACAAGGTAATATTTTTGTCGTTCTTCAACATCAAGAGAATATTTCATAGTTGAATAGAAGACCTTTGTAATTGAAACCAAGAGAGAAAAGTTCTATAAGTCTTTAAGTTTTAAAAGTTATATCATTGATTTTCAGTTTCAGCAGTATCCTTCATAATATAAATTAGAGCAGCTTTTGCTCGATTTCATCAATAGTTTTGTATTCCGGCAGCACCAGCAAGACATTGGTAGCTTCCAGCAAGGAGCGAATATCCGGTGGGATGTCTATAAGGTAAACACCGCCACCCTTGTGATTTTTAAATGAGGGAATGCGTTAGCATATAAGTGCACAATAACAGGATAATAGGGCTAAAAATGCACAATAATTGTGCACATTAATGGTTATTAAAGTGGCTTCCTGAGTTTCTTTCCTTAATTCTACTAATAGATATAGCTAAGGTATAGATAGATATATCTGGCATTTTTATTGCTGATTATATATCATATATAGTAACAATAATTAACAGGTATCCATAGTTCTTCACACGTATTTATTTACATATCATACCACTAACCTGACATAGGTTTAAATTTCTAAAAAGCGGTTATAATGATTATAAAGGTGCCTGAATGATTGGATATAAGCATTTACTGATAATTGTGTTATTTCTTTTATTTCTTTTTCCGGTTCAGGTTGGTGCCAAAAAAAGGAGGTCACGCAAAGCTAAGCCTAAATCAAAGCCGGCGGTGATTGTACAAACTGACAGTACTGGTCAGCTTATCAGAAAAAAGAGAACTCCGGAAGAGCTTTTTGATGCCTTGAATTCGGTTCTGGAAAAAATGACTGAAGATATGGATGAATTCAATTTTGATAAGATTCATCCCCATTTGAAAATTGTTTATGCGCTGTACAATGAATTGCGTTTACTGGCATTGGAAGATAAGGATAGCCTGTTTGGTAATTCAAGCAGCTCAGCCGGGAATTCAGCTTCTAAAAATTCGAAGGCAATAGCATATTCTGAAACCAATTACAGTGAGTCATTCAATCGTGACACATCTTCTTCAGCTTCCGATTCCTCTTTGAAGATCGTCATTGATCAACCCAATCCTGCTGATGTGTCGGCATTGGAAATATTGCAGATCAAACCGGAGTATATGGACCCTTCGAAAGTGCTTAAAGACAAAATAACGGGCAACAAAGCGTCTTCTTTTTCACTTTCATGGAGCGACACATCGTTATCAACGTATCTTATTAAGTTTGAAGTTACACAGGATAGTCTTGGTAGTTTCGGCTGGAATATAGTATTTGAGAAAGTCGATAAATTAAAGGACAAAACCGTTAAAGTTCACAAGTTCTTTGATGCGGGAGAATTTTCTATCAGCATTCAGGATCTGGTCTGGTTAATTGATGAGGTAAAGAAGGCAGAGGTGGAGATAAAGAACTTTTTTTATGCAAAAGAGAAAGAGAAAAAGGGCAACCGGTGATTCAGAGGAGAATCATGAAAACGATACAGGGTAGAGTAATAGTTTGTTTATTACTATTGTTGGTTCTGCAATGGCGGGTATGGCCTCATACGCCGGGCGGAGGTACGGGAGGCGGTGCGTTCGGCGGATCGGGTTCAGGAAGAAGCTTCGCCGGTGTGTCAATTTACAGCCTTAATGATTCGGCTAAAATGGCCTTTGATCTTTTTAGCAACCTCTCCTATTCGCTCTGCTCTCATTTAAACCAGGGCGAGCAGCTCGGGCCGGGCGGATGGCTCTCGAATATGTATAATGCCTTTCTGTATACGGAGTTCACCTCTTTGAATGTGTTTCCTTACAGGAGCGATTATCTCCTGCAACAGCAGGATTTCGGCTATACTCCAGTCTGGCAGCCTAACAGCGTCAGCAGTAGGTTGTATTACCGCTTTTTACCGAATGTCTGGGGCACCATGACAATGGATTGCAGCCTGGATGGACTTGCAGATAATGTGCGAAATATTACCAACTATATCAGGTTTGGAGAGCTGAGCATAAAATGGGCTCCAAAAGTGTTAAAGAACTTTTCCACAACAATAGGCAAAGTGCACGTAGGCGGTACATATATACCCATTTTCGACCAGATGCCACTTGAAAATTTTCTTTTTAACGGGTTAATAATGGATTATTCCCGCGGTATTAACAAAAAGGTCTTTTTTTCAGGAAGGATAGCCGTTGGTCAGGAGTTTCTCGGCAGAACCGTATGGTACAGTGATACAACCGGGAATAACATGACCCTGTTTGGAAATGTCGATAAAATGCGGAACAGGAATCACCTTTTTGTTAAGGCACAGATCGGTTATAAAAGGAAGCTCGGTGCAAAATTTATCGGGGGGTATCAGGTGATACCCAAGGATACAACGCAGGTGATCTATAACGGCCTTAATTACCCTTTAACGCGCACGCTCTATCATCCCAGGTCAGCAGGCTGGCATATCGGCATGGAGCTGGCGTTCAATACGAAAATAACGAACCATATCGGCATTATCAGCTATAGTAAAGGAGATGTACGGACCGGGTGGGGCTCCCCCTATTATGTCAACGAGCCCGATAACGGAGGTGTGACCGACTGGTATGATTCGTCCGAGTTTATTCCTGATTTCACCATGGAAGGAAGCTCGTTAACCTATGGTGTGTACTGGGCAAATTTCAATTACAAGGGGCTCATGCTTGACATTGGGGTCTCCGGTTTCTGGCAGAACCCGGAAAAGCATTCGGTCGCCTATTCTTTTGACAATGGCAAATGGGTGGATTCGTCCGGTTATATAATATGGGTGGACCAAATAGACACGCTTACGTTAAAGGCCCAGGATTTCAAGGCGCTGAAGGGAGCGGTCAAGGCTTCATTTTGTATTGTAAAGCCCCTTAGCATCGGTGTCCGCTATGACGAGATACATTTTATCAATCCGGACGCACATTCCAATATACCGGAGCTAGGTGTGGGATTCCCCGATCCAATGGACCCATCCTCAAGCACATTCAAATTACTCTATAATGAGCCCGCACGATGGGAACGGGAGGCCGTCAATACGCGAATAATTACGCCGTTTCTTTCGGTTGAATTGGCAAAGCTACTGAGAATTCGCACGGCATATGCATTTGCTTTTCATGATAGACCGATAATCCGGCAATCAAAACTGTCAGACCGGCACAGTAATTTTTCTGTGGGTGCGACATTGACATACCGTTTTGCAAAGCTGCCGGACTAGGAGTATAACACGGGTAACACAGCACAGGGTACTATGAAAAAAACAATACCTTTTCGAAACGCCATTCCCTTTATGGCTTTCTTATTTGTAATCGTTCAGCCGTACCCTGTCCGTGCTCATAACACCAGTTGGAATAAAGCCGTTATTAAAATAAAAGGCAACAGGTTGAACCTGACATTACGCATGGTACAGGTAGATCTGCTCGGTGCTGTAAGGCCGGGAGAGGACAGCACCATTGCTCTCAGCCGTGAGGAGTGGAAGGCGCTATTGCCGAAAACCCGGAGTTATGTTTTTAATAACACAGCTCTGAAAATAAACGGTCGTTCTGTTGCAGAAGGCATTGACGGAGACTGGTGGCTGGAAGGTACATCTACTTCCGATCACGGGGAGGCGGATTCTATCATGGGAGTAATTGAAATTACCCGCTCCTGGAAAATTACCGAATTTCTTGAGAAGCTTTCATTGCGGTTTGACCTTCTAAAGAACGTTGACATACCTGTAAAGTGGATTATTCTTATTTTCCCCGGTGATACAGTGGCAAAAAGGCTTTACCAGGTTGTTAAGCGGGGTGAAACAGCCCGGTACGATTTCGGCAGGCATGCCTGGGTTGATAGCACCGGGAGGCCACTTTCCGGTGGTGATGAAAGCACCTTGTGGGGCCGGATGGTGCAATTTGTCAAGATTGGTTTCAGTCACCTCAACCTGGAAAAGATCTTTCAATCGACTGAAAATCCGCGGATCATGATTCTTTACCTTTTTTTCGCTATTATTATTGGCGCGTTTCACTCACTCTCCCCGGGACATGGCAAGGCGCTCATCGGTGCATATATTATCGGCACAAGAGGTACGGTTGCTGATGCGGTTACCCTGGGCATCGTTACAGCCGCGAGTCATACAGTGAGCGTTCTTATCCTCGGTGTTATACTTTTGATTGCGTTTAATTCAGTTGTCCCGGATAATATCGCTTCCTATCTCAATGTAATTTCCGGTATTATCATTGTTATTATAGGCATCTATCTACTGAGACGAAGATTTCGTGAGATGC
>JAUXBV010000080.1 GCA_030619215.1 Fibrobacterota bacterium
GAAAAAATTTGTTACTGCATGTAATTATCCCGTGTGGGATGGTTTGGAAGTTAATACCAATTCAGAGCTTGTGCTTAGTACACGAAAAATAATAGTAGAACTTCTTTTAGCCAGGTGTCCGGATGTTAAGGTAGTACAAGATTTAGCAAAAGACCTTGGAATAAAAAAAATCAGATTCAATCAGGAAAAAAACAATTGTATTTTATGCGGATTATGCGTTAGAGTTTGTGAAGAAAGAATGGGAAGAAGTGCCATCTCACTCGTTGATAGAGGAATTAATATAAAAGTTGACACTCCCTTTCATCGCAAGACAGATGTTTGTATGGCCTGCGGTTCATGTGTTTCTGTTTGTCCAACAGGTGTATTAAAACTTGAAGATATTACAACACATAAACCAGTACCTCTTCTTTCAGAATTTGATGAAGGATTAAGAACCAGATCGCCTATTTATCTTCCCTATCCTCAGGCAATACCAAATGTTCCTGCAATTGATAAAAACAGTTGTGTGAATTTAAACACTGGAAAGTGTAAAATCTGTCAGGATGTATGTGAATCCAAAGCAATCGATTTTGAACAGGAAGATGAGATAGTTGATATTGAAGTAGGATCAATAATATTGTCTTCAGGATTTGATGAATTCAATGCCAGTGCAATTGCAAATTACGGCTATGATGATTTTAAAAATGTAATAACAAGTATTGAATTTGAAAGAATACTGAGCGCATCAGGTCCATATCAGGGACATCTTGTTAGACCATCAGATCAAACACCACCCAAAAAAATTGCGTGGATACAATGCGTTGGTTCAAGAAATGTACATACAAGTAAAAACAATTATTGTTCCTCTGTATGCTGCACATATGCTATTAAAGAAGCTGTTGTTGCAAAAGAACACAGTTCTGTTGATCTTGATACTGCAATTTTTTATATAGATATAAGAACTCATGGAAAAGGTTTTGAAAAATATTACGAACGTGCTAAGAACGAACAAAAAGTACGATTTGTAAAATCACAGGTACATCGCATTTATTGTGATGAAAATGATAACCTTACTTTGAGATATATCGAAAATAATAAAATCAAAGAAGAAGAATTTGATCTTGTTGTATTATCAGTAGGGATTAAACCCAAAGTTGCCAATCAGGAACTGTCAAAGAAATTAGGTTTAGATCTTAATGAGCATGGATTTTGCCAAGTAAGCAACTTTGCACCTGTTAACACATCAAAAGATGGGATATTTACAGCCGGTGCATTTTCAGGACCAAAAGATATTCCTGAAACAGTCATGGAAGCGAGCGCTGCAGCTAGTGAAGCTTCATGTATTATATCAAGTGCCCGTCATACTCTTACCAGTAAAAAAGAATATCCTCAAGAAAGAAATATCGTTGGTGAAAAACAACGAATCGGAGTTTTTGTCTGTCACTGTGGTGTAAACATCGGCAGTGTAGTAAATGTCAACGAAGTTAAATCTTATGCCAGCACTTTACCAAATGTAGTTTATACAGACAACTATCTATTTACATGTTCACAAGACAGCCAACAAAATATAAAGGAAAAAATCGAACAATACCGGTTGAATAGGGTTGTGGTTGCAGCTTGTACACCGCGGACCCATGAACCTCTTTTCCAGGAAACATTAAAAAGTGCGGGCTTGAATAAATACCTGTTTGAAATGGCAAATATACGTGACCAATGTTCCTGGGTACATATGAATGAACCGGAAAAAGCAACAGAAAAGGCAAAAGACCTCATAAGAATGTCTGTTGCAAAGGCGAAACTGATCGAGCCTCTTTTTCAAACAAACCTGGAGGTTAACCATTCAGCCCTGGTTGTCGGAGGGGGCATTTCAGGAATGGTGAGCGCGTTGACTATTGCCAAACAGGGCTTCGGGGTTCATGTAGTAGAAAAATCTTCGCAGCTTGGAGGAATCGCCAATAACATTCATTCCACTATAGAAGGCTTTGATGTTCAGGCGTATTTAAAAGAGCTGATTGACGAAGTATCAAACAATCCATTGATTCACCTTTATACGGAAGCTGAAATCCAGGATGTGAGCGGGTATGTCGGCAATTTCAAAACCAGGCTGGTAATTGGCGCGGGTAAAGAAGAGAAGGAAATTACACACGGAGTGGTTATAATTGCCAGTGGTGGTGATATCTATAAACCGAATGAATATCTGTATGGCGAAAACCCGAATGTTTTTTCATTAATAGAACTGGAAAGTGAGATCGCAAAAAAGAATCCCCTGATTTCAACGGGCAAGAACATTGTTCTAATCCAGTGTGTTGGCTCACGGGATGATGAGAGGCCCTATTGCAGCCGAACGTGCTGTAGTAAAGCAGTAAAGCTCGCTCTTAAATTAAAGGAAATAAACCCTGACGTAAATATCTATGTTCTGTACCGGGACATAAGGACATACGGCTTCAAGGAGCAGTATTATCTTGAAGCAAGAGAAAAAGGCGTGATGTTTCTTCCGTATGATGTTTCAGACAAGCCTAAGGTAGAGGCAATAAATAAAGAAGGAAAAGATTTTGTCAAAGTAACTACTAATGACTTAATACTTAATGAAAGCTTCTCTATAGATGCCGATATACTTGCCCTTGCAACAGCTATTATTCCTTCACCTGACAGTAAAAAAATAGCCGGGTTTTTCAAAGTGCCGTTAAATGAAGACGGTTTCTTTATGGAAGCTCATATAAAATTGCGCCCTGTAGATTTTCCAACTGAGGGTGTTTTTGTATGCGGACTGGCTCACAGCCCAAAATTGATTGAAGAAAGTATTACCCAGGCAAAAGCTGCGGCACCCAGAGCCACCATTATACTAAGTAAAGACAAAATAGAGTCGGGCGGCACGATAAGTACCATTGACAAGGATAAATGCAGCGGCTGCGGTATGTGCGTTGAGTTATGCCCCTTCAATGCCATAGAAATTGACGATAAAGATAACACCGCAACAATCAACGAGGCTCTATGCAAAGGATGCGGCGTATGCGCCTCATCGTGCCGCTGCGGTGCTGTTGATATCATGGGATTTACCGATAATGCGATTTACTCGATGATAAAGAATGGAGTGTTGTAAGAATGGAGTACTGGAGTCTTGGAGTGTTGGAGTAATGGATAAAAAATTAGAGTTTAGAGTAAATTTTCCAGTACTCCAGTACTCCAATCCCATAGAGAGCAAATCGGATTAACAAATAGGTATGGAAATGGAAAATAAAGACACCAACTGGGAACCGAAAATAATCGCTTTTCTCTGCAACTGGTGCAGCTATGCCGGTGCTGATTTAGCAGGAGTAAGCAGGCTCCAGTATCCGGCTAATATTAGAGTGATACGTGTTCCATGTTCAGGCAGGATAAGCCCGTTTTTTATACTTTCCAGTTTGCAGAATGGTGCAGACGGTGTTCTGGTCAGCGGCTGCCATCCCGGTGATTGCCATTATCTTACCGGCAACTACAGCGCCAGGAGAAAATTCGCCCTGCTGAAAAGCCAGTTGGAAAATATCGGCATTGAAGAGGGGCGTGTTCAATTTTCATGGGTATCCGCTTCAGAGGGAGGAAAATTCGCGGAAGTGATTAAGAAGGTGACGGAAACAGTAAAAGCGCTGGGGCCGGCAAAGAGGTTGGTTAAGAGGTGTTTGTAAAGTCGATTTCGCGCCCCTGAAATCCTCTGCTTTGCAGGATTAATATGATTACCATGATTTTAACTAAGTACACATATTCATAAATATGCCGACGTTATTAATCGTCCTCGTCCCTCCTCCTCGTCCTCGAAAAAAAGAAAATAAAGAAGAGACGAGGACGAGGGACGAGGACGAGGACGAGAAGGATGACGAGAAGGAAGGCGATAATAAGTCATGGTATTTTCAAATAAAACCATAACGAATATTTTCAGCACTACATCTAAAACTTATTGATATAATTGAAATTAATACATTTTATAGAAAGTTTATGAATTAATCGGATTAAGTAATTCAAATGGCAGACTTATCAAGCAGTATCAGGGAAGAGGCAAAAAAGCTTTTGAAAAAGGGCGAAGCCGATGTAATAATCGGCTTTGAGAAAGGCTCATTACCCCTTTGTGCCACCCCTTGCTTTATTAGAAATGAAGCGGATGTTGAAAAGCTGATATGGAATGAGTTCTGCGGAAATAACCTGAGCCGGTATCTAATAAAAGCCAAAGGAAAAGTCGGTATTATTGCAAAAGGATGCGATACTCGCGCTATTGTTGAGCTTATAAAAGAAAAACAGGTTCAAAGAGAGCAGATTGTAATAATCGGCGTACCGTGCGAAGGGATGGTTGACAGAAAACAAATAATGATGAGGTGTCAGGGGAATAAAATTACTAACGTTGAAGATCGGGATGAACGGTTGTTAATTACGGGCGATTTATTAAATGTAGCTGTTAAAAAAGACGAATGTCTTTATCCGGGCTGTCAGGTATGCACTAACAGGAATCCGGTTATGTATGATGTGTTAATTGGAAGCACAAGCGAGGAACAGCAGACTGATGAGTTTACGGATGTAACTAATTTTGACGGGAAATCCTCTGAGGAGAGATGGGAATATATCACTCATGAGATAAGCAAATGCATACGCTGTTATGCCTGCAGAAACGCCTGCCCCTTATGCTATTGTAAAGAGTGCTTTGTTGACACCACCCAACCCCAATGGGTCGGTAAAACAACCGGGCAGACCGATACGCTTTTATTTCATATTATGCGCTCTATTCACCTTGCCGGCAGATGTGTCGAGTGTGGTGCATGCGAGCGGGCCTGCCCTGTGACGGTGGATATAAGAAAACTCAACAGGAAAATGTCTGCTGATGTTAAAAAACTGTTTGATTATAAAACAGGATTAGATATCGATCAACCGGCTCCTCTCTCAACATTCAAACCCGATGATTCAGAGGAGTTCATGCTTGATATATAGTATTTGTATGGAATCGTATAATGGATTATAAAACAATTAAAAAAAGCGAAATAACCGAATTCCTTGACAACTTAATTAAGGAGTACGAAATAGCTGCTCCAATCGAGAAAGATGATATTGTTGTCTTTGACAAAATCAAATCAAGTAATGGGGTAATCCTTGAGTACTCCAATTCTGTAAAATCACCGAAAAAATTTGTTATACCTCAGTTTGAAACTTTAATATCCTATAACACTAACGAAGATACAACAAACGTAAAAGAACATCTTGACGAACAAAAACAGTTTATTCTCTTTGGAGCAAGGCCTTGTGACGCAAGAAGCTTTTTATTCCTTGATAAAGTTTTTAGCGATGAGAAAAATAGAGATATCTATTATAAAAACAGGAGAGATGTTGTGCTAATTATATCTCTTGGTTGTACACAGCCCCAGGAAACCTGCTTCTGTACTACCACCGGTGGAGGGCCATTCTCATCGGAAGGCTCGGATTTATTATTGGTTGATATTGGTGATGACTACATCATTCAGGTAATTACTGATAAAGGAGCAGAGCTTGTTAAAAAGCTTGGCCTTAAAAACGCACAAAAAGATGAACTAGCTGAAATGGACAGGGTTATAAAAAAGAGCGAGGCAAAGATAGAGCCTGATTTAGAATTAAACAATCTGAAAGATAAATTAGATAACTCATTTGATGGTTCAGATTGGGAAACTCTAACCGAAAAATGTTTAAGCTGCGGAGTCTGCACCTATCTCTGCCCCACGTGCCACTGCTTTGATATTGTTGACGAGGAAAAAAACCGGAAAGGAGAGAGGATCCGCATCTGGGATTCCTGCCAGTTCCCCCATTTTACCATGCAGGCGTCCGGATTTAATCCCAGGCCAACGTATAAAGAAAGATACAGGCAGCGTATTATGCACAAATTCAGCTATTGCATCGACAATTATAACATGGTTGGCTGCGTGGGGTGCGGGCGATGTATTTCGGAATGCCCGGTAAACCTGGATATTCGTCAGGTGTTAACTTCTTTATATTACAGTATGTTGAGCGGGAGGACATGATAATGGCCTATCCGCTCTTACATAATGTTATACTGATAAATCAGTATCTTGTACTTTAGTATAACAAGTAGAGGAAATAAGATGAAGAACCCATACCTGCCGACACCGATGAAAGTTGAAAAAAATGTTATTGAGACAGGGGACAGGAATATCAAGACCCTTACCCTCTCCTTTCTCAATAATAAGGATGAAGAAATTTTCAACTTCATACCCGGGCAATTCGTTGAGCTGTCGGTATTAGGCGCCGGTGAAGCCCCTTTCGGTATCGCATCATCGCCGATGGAGAAAAAACATATCGACTTTACAATAAGCAAAGTGGGCCTTGTAACAGCCCAGCTTCACAACCTTGAACCCGGAGACACGGTTGGTATGAGGGGGCCTCTGGGAAACGGCTACCCTATCGAGTTGCTCCGTAACAAAAACATTTTCATCATTGGTGGTGGTTTCGGCTTTTCTACGCTGCGCGCTTTTACCAACTTCATGCTACATCCTGATAACCGAAAGCACTATGGAGATATTACCGTTGTTTACGGGGCAAGAAATCCGGGACTGTTGCTTTACAAGAATGAGCTGTCGGAATGGGAGCAGCGCAACGATATTCAACTGCATGTAACTGTTGATAAAGGCGACGAGAGCTGGAAAGGTAAAACCGGGGTAGTACCTGTTATTGTTAAAGAGCTCAGCATAGATGCAGAAAACACCACAACCCTGGTCTGCGGGCCGCCTGTAATGATTAAATTCACTCTGCCGGTACTCGCGGAATTGGGGCTTGCCCCACAACAGACCTATCTCTCTTTGGAGATGAAAATGAAGTGTGGGATTGGTAAATGCGGGCGGTGTAATATAGGAAGTAAATATGTATGCACTGACGGCCCGGTGTTCAGTTTGGCACAGTTGAATAAACTTCCACAGGAATACTAAAATATGATTGATCTGACAAATATAAATACCAAACTATGGCAGGAAATAATGGATAATTGCGGGGATATCCGAAAATGCTTTAACTGCAATACCTGCGTTGCAGGCTGCCCCGCTGCAGAGGGCACCCCGCCTCTTTTTATACGCAACCTGGTACGTAAGGTTCTCCTCGGCCTTGAGGACGAGCTTCTTGATGACGAAACGCCATGGTTGTGTGTTACCTGTTCTGCCTGTGAAGAGATGTGCCCTATGGGTGTACACCCATTTGAAGTATGCCTTGCAATAAGAAGGTGGCAGAGCAAAAACGACGAGACATATATTCCGGCCGCTACCACAGAAATATTTGAAACCGGCCACACCCAGGCAGTTGGTCAGGCAAAAGATAAAAGAAAGGAAGTGGGACTGGAGGAAGTACCACCCACGATTATTAAATTTCCTGAATTACTGAAGAAGTTTCAGGAGATGCTTAGAAATACAGATATTGTCAGAGAAAACGATTATATGTTCAAGGACTGATTCTATGAAATATGGCCTATTCCTTGGGTGCAATGTTCCGGCTGTAAGACCTGATGTTGAGCGGGCAATCAGATTGACCATGCCCAGGCTGGGAGCTGAGCTGGTTGACCTGGAAGGAAGCGCTTGCTGCCCCGCTTTCGGTACCTTCCCCTCCGCAGATGAGACTGCAAGCCTCGCAATCAGCGCATGGAACTTCTCCATTGCAGAGGAAAAAGGAGTTGACCTGATTACCGAATGCGGCTCCTGCTACAGCTCTTTGAGAATAGCAAGAAGTAAACTTCTGGAAAGTGAAGAAAAAAGAAAACAGGTTAACAAATTACTCAAACCAACCGGAAAAAAATTCCAGGGGACTGTTAAAGTACGCCATCTGATCGATGTCCTTTTCAACGATATCGGCCCGGAAAAGATCAGAAAATCTATTAAATACCCCCTTGAAAATATTAACGCAATAGTCCAATACCCGTGCCACACCCTCTTTCCAAGCGAGATCGTCGGATTTGACAGCCCCTCGGGACGGCCGCACATGTTTCAGGAGCTTGTCGAAGCTCTGGGAGCCAGTGTTCAAACCTATAGCAGGGAGCTTCAATGCTGCGGCGGGGCTGGAGGCTTCGTAAAAGGAAGCTTCGCCAATGCATCGGAATTTGCCTTTAAAAAATTAAGAGCTATCAAAAAAGAAACAGATGCTGAATTTATTGTAGCTTCATGTATAACCTGCCTTCAACATTTAGACAGGATGCAGGATGAATTAAATAAAAAGAATGGTAATAATGCCTGTTCTCTGCCTGTTTTTGATTATAATCAAATATTAGCTGTTTGTATGGATTTTAAACCTAAAGAAGTGGCTTCCATCTCAACTATTTCAAGAGATGAGTTTATTAAAAGAATTACAAAAAAATGATTAATTATATAGCTATTACTCCGGCAATTAAATATCAGGAATTAACCCCGGTAAATTAATAAATTACATTTACACATGCCCACCAAAAAGAGAATAACCGTATAAATATCAATTGTGTGGTCATAGTGGTATAACGGGTCATCATCACCATTCATTCCAAACCACCGAATCGGTTTTGCGCCGGTTCGGTTTACAGGATAAATCAGCACGTATCCGGTATCCCGGGCGATAAAAGAAGGAAATAAAATAGTGACACAAAAAGAAATTGAGAAATTTACTATTTTCCCGAGTGCTATTTCACCAATTAATAGCTTTAACAATTTTTTGTTCCAGTAATTGTTTGTCTCTTGTAACCAGAGTTGAATGGTTGTAAATTGCAGAAGCTAAAATTATTGCGTCAGGCAGTTTAACTGAAGATTTTTTTCTGATTTTAATAATAGTATCTAAAAACATCTGTTCAGATTCTAATATATTAATAACATCCACCATATTTAAAAATTGTCTGAAAAGATTTTTATCATTATCTGTAATTTTCGGATACGATAAAAATTCCAAATAAGATATTACAGATATGCCAATCCATTTTGCTCGATATAGTAAAGTATTTAAAGATTCATCACGTTTTAATAAAGCAACAATAGCGTTTGTATCAAGAAAGAAATTCTTACCATTCATTTCTCAATTTCCTCTGCTCCTTTACGGCATCACCCTGCCATTGTAACCTGCCTGACAATCTGGCAAAATTGTATTTGTCAACATTCTTATCTTCAATTATTACAATTATCTCTTTATCACCAGACTCAAGATTTGGGATATTGATTTTTAATTGACCATCCTTTCGAACTTTTTCTCTGATTTTTACTATCTGCATTATTACTCCATTTTTTATTCAATCTTCACTAAAGAATGAACATCTATAGATTTTAAGCCTTATAATAAATAGAAGGCCTTATTCCTTAAATATATCATATTTAAATAAATACAGGTACAATAATCCATATTTTATTTACAAGAACGCTTACCCCCTTTTAATGTCTCATTCCGGGTTAAAATCCCTCGCCTTTTGACGAAGACTTTAGTAATTTTATTGACGATAAGGGGACGGACTAAGTTTAGAAGTTTAAGCATTTTGAATTATCGCATTCCCCTGGGTTTACGGACGGAGGTTTAATAATAAACTACATTAAAAAGTATGCCGTAAAAAACACGCATAACAGTGGGATTATAAAGAGAAGATAGTTTAAACAAACCGTTATCGCAACTCCGTCCCTGTTATGTAAAAAAGTCAAGGTTAAGATAAAAAAATATTAAGGCATCCTGTTTTTAATGCAACTTTCTTTACTTTACTTCTACAACTATTTGTAA
>JAUXBV010000230.1 GCA_030619215.1 Fibrobacterota bacterium
CCCGCAGCCAATAAAGAGTATGAGTAATATTAGATATAGTGCGATTTTCTGCATTATAGCTCCTTAATAAGATAAGAAATGAGAAGAGGTCTCCTTCAGGTTGTTCAATTAAAAAAGACGAATCGATTATAAAATTTTTAGCTATATCAACAAATATAATGTCTCAAATTACATAAAAAACTACGTTATTGTGTACTTTTACTGTATATATTTCCGTAATTATATTAAAGACTTTATGCTTCTTATATAAATGGTTTGTATAGTATATTTATCACTAGTATAATGATAGTATAATCTATTTTTTTATTTCTATAAAATAATTATTATGTCAAAATATATAGTTAAATGTTTAAGCGGTAAGCAATTACTGAGACAAATACTTAGAATACAGTTACTTGTGTTTGCTTTTTTTACATGTACCTGCATCTTCGCCGCAAAAGGTGATGATGAACGATGGGAAAAGGCGGAGAAGAAGGTTAAGGAAAAGCACTACCCGGAGGCCTTTCTGGATTCTCTGCGTACTTTTTATAATATTGGGGCAAACAGGGGATTGAAGAATCTACCTGATAATACATTGCCGTTTACCAGGAGAGAGAAGTGTGTTTATAACGCCGGTTGGGGTTTTGTCAAGGCCGGCTGGGGTATTATTGAAGCAAAGATAGATAATGAGAACGATATTTTTGTTGTAAAGGGAAAGGCGGTGACCAACAATTTTACCAGCGCCTTTTTTAAGACGAGGGATTATGTATACGCGACGGTGGATTTAAAAGGGTTCTACCCATACTTTTTTGAGCAGCATATACGGGAAAACCGTTATCGTCGAAATAATTGGGCTTTCTATGACCATGAAAAGGGGAAAGTTTTTACAAACAGAAAGAAAAAGAAGACGGAGTATGACTCTTCTCCATTTACTCATAATTATATGTCACTTCTGTATTATTTAAGAACGTTGGATTTTGCACCTGGAGATACTTTTTCGATTAATTGTTTTGTCCATGGCAAAGATTACCCGGTGTTCTTTAAGGTTTTAAGGAGAGAAAAAATTGAGGTGGGTGCAGGAACCTTTAAGTGTGTAAAAGTCCAGCCGCGCCTTGTAGGGGAAGGTAGAGGGTTTACCAAGAAAGATAAAATGTACCTATGGTTTACGGATGACAAATACCACATGCTGGTTAAAGGCAAGTCGAAAATTGCACTTGGATGGATAACAATAGAATTGATACATTATGAGCGTGAATAGCACGGTAATGTTAAATATAGGGGTATGTTCAGGATTTTTCTATGCTTGAGATTCTCATTTCGATTGACAGGGCATTGTTCCTCTTTTTTAATAGTACTCTTTCAAATCCTGTTTTTGATGTTTTTTTCAAATTTATCACGCTCAGAGATAGCTGGATTATCCCGGGAATTATTGCCGCAATATTTTTTATAATAAAAGAGAAAAAAAAGGCATTAATTGTATTGGGATGCCTCATTATTACCATAGCGATTTCCGACCCGTTTTGCGTTAGGATCCTGAAGCCCCTTGTGCATCGCTTCCGTCCGTGTCATCCCTCATATTTTATTGATGGCCGGCATTTATTTCTTGCGGGTGGAAATTTTTTATTCGGTATGAAAAAATCTTTCTCAATGCCTTCTGCGCATGCAATGAACTGGTTTTCCGGGGCGATGCTTTTATATCTATTCTATCCGAAAAGATGGGTATGGTTTTTAACTTTTGCATTTTTAGTAGCACTTTCACGGGTGGTTGTCGGAGTACATTACCCTTCGGACATATTTGCAGGGGGTGTTATTGGAATTGGAATAGGAGCTGGTGTCTATTTTTTATTTCAATATATTAAGCAGCTAGTTGCCTCAAAGAATAAGCCTCCGGAGCTTTCTTCAGAATAATCTTTCCTTATCTGTAATTTAATAATAAAATAGTATTAGTGCGTTGACCGGAAGGTTTGTTTTGTGAACATTCGGGTCCTACGCAATATTATACTATGTGTAATATATTGAGTATGCGTATGAAAAATAGGAAACGGAGAAATTTTAGACAGAAGCTAGGCCTGTTTATTAAAACAAGCACAGGGCTGAAGGTGGTGCTTTTTTTCTTCACCCTTATTATTCTCAGCTCTCTGGTTGTATTTGCTATTGAACGAAAGACCAATGAAGGATTTTTATCCTTTTTCGATAGTTTGTGGTGGACCATTGTTACTATATCAACAGTAGGTTATGGCGACAGATTGCCGATGACTCTCGCGGGCCGTATTGTCGCGATTGTTACCATATTCGTTGGTATGGGTATTATGGGAACCGTAACCGGCCGTATAGCATCTTTTCTCATGGAGCGACAAATGAAAGAAGAGAGAGGTCTGTTGGATTACAGTACTATGAAGGACCATTTTGTTATCTGTGGATGGAAGAGGGAGATGAACCGTGTTTTGCATGAAATTCTTAAATGTAATCCCAGTATAAGCCCACTTGAGATTGTTATAATTAATAGTGCCACAAGGGATGATGTAAATGCACTTCGCAGTGATCCTGATCTAAAGGGATTAAAATTCGTATGCGGTAATTTTTTCGAAGAGCTTGAGCTGGTTCGCGCAGGCATTAAAGGGGCGGCAAGGGTTCTTGTGCTGGCGGATTATCTGACTAAAGGGGATGTGCAGCAGATTGATTCAAAAACCGTAATGACCGTTATGACAATAAAAAATCTTAATAAACAGGCGTATGTATGCGCTGAGCTTCTTGATACGAAATTTGAAAAATACCTCAAACTTTCATATTGCGATGAAATCCTTTTAGCACGTGATTTTTCACGATCAATGCTGGCGTCTGCCTCGTCAGGTACAGGGCTGTCTCATGTTGTAAAATCACTTGTGTCGGGCGAGAGTGGGACTGGAATTACTACAACAACCTACCCGAATTCATTTATCGGCAAAACCTTTCAGGAGCTGAGAACCTATTTTTATTCAAAACATAATGCACAGCTAATCGGTATGCTTGAAAATACAGGCAATTTATTGGAACGAAAACGGGGGGCTTTGCGGGAAGCTCAGATGAACCCGGATATTTCAAAGCTCATTCCTGATCTTAGAAATGTAAAGACAATAATTGCAAACGACCCGGTCATTAATCCTCCAAGGGATTATACAATAAACAAATTTTCCAGGGGAATACTTATTACCAACTCGGAATCACCATCTTAAAAAGGATTATGGTAATGCAATCCATACCAGGTTTAGAAGAAAGAATAGAGTGCCTGAGAAAGATTTCCATATTTAAAGAAATTGCTGATGACCGTAAAGCAATGGAGGAGGTCGCGAAATTATTTACATCAGTTTCATTTAAAAGGGGTGGGAATGCTTTTAAAGAAAAGGAATATGGCGAATCTATTTTTATAATTAAATCAGGTACTGTGGAGGTTATAAAAAAAACGATGCAGGGAGATCCTTACGTTGTAACAGAACTGACTGCTGATATGAATATTTTTTTTGGAGAGGTTGCCCTTTTAGACCCGGATGACCGTTCCGCTACAGTACGCTGCAAAACTGATTGCGAGTTTCTTGTCCTGAAGAGGGACAGGTTCATTAAATATGGCAATGAACATCCAGTGACAGGCCTTCTTATCACAAGGGAAATTTCGAAGATACTCTGTCAGCGTTTACGAAAATCCAGCGCTGATATTGTTACCCTTTTTGATGCGCTTGTGGAAGAGGTTGAGAAATCGGGCGGAATACAATAACGATTTAATTATAATTTTTTAGTTTATATTTTAATATATCTTTATTATCTATCTTTGTCCCTGCGGGACAATAAGAGATGAATAGAATACATATACACTATATGGCAGGCAGATAGATAATTTTGAAAAAGATTAATAAATTCCGGAAGAAGACATTAATTATTATCGTAATAGTCTTCGGTTCAATTCTTGCCGCGCTCTACCCCTCATATTTACTTGCCCAATTTTTCTTCAACCGTCATTTTGATTCATGGGGAAACAGGCTTGTAGAGCTGGAGCAAAAAGGCCTCCTGTCAAAGGAGTTCGGGGCTGCGTGGCAGGATATTCTTGCAACAGAGGCCCTGGAGAAAGAGGTCAGCGGTGTTGTAGAATCTGAAGCGCTTGATTCGGACGGTTACGTGATTATTGATGGTATTGCGGTAAAAGACTATCCGTCGTTAAGTATTGTAGCCTTGCTTAATGAGGTTAATAAGTATTCCAATACCATTGAAATCCTGGATCGTAGAAATCGCAAAATAGCAACCATTAAAACAGATCATATACGCGCAAAGATAGACGATTTCCCGCCGACCCTGCTGAAAGCATTAATTGCAGCCGAGGACGGTAGGTTTTATGAAAACAGACTCGGATTTGAATTCAGGAGTTTTGTTCGTGCGGGCCTCCGTGCTTTAATAAAAACTATTACTACTTTTTCTAAATTTTCTCCAAGAGGTACCTCGACAGTAACCCAGCAGGTGGCAAAGTTTCTTGTTTCACAGCTTGATGAATCCGGCTATCGATTGGTGAGCCGTTCTGTTGACAGAAAGGTCAGGGAACTGCGTATCTCTTCTGCATTGCATAAGATGTATTCTCCTGATGAGATACTTGAGGTCTATTTGAATCATTGCATTACCAGCGATTACGGTCTCATCGGGGTGAAGGATATTGCTCTTGGCCTCTTTAATAAAGAGCTGAATGAGCTTTCCGACGCAGAGTGTATGTATATCGCGCGTATGGTAAAATGGGGCCGTAACCTTCATTCAAAGATAGCGAATCAGTGTCACATTGACATGCCAAGAATCGGGGCGGCTTTAGAGTGGCCTGATCAAAAGCAGAAAAAGATATTACAGGCTATTGATGAACTTTCCTTTGCAAAGCCGAAACAGATAATGACTGAATATGGGCATCTTGTTGACCTTGCCAATGAGTTCTGGTTGAACTATCTGAGAAAAAACAGCGAGGATGAATCAGGAAATGATGATGCAATGGATATTATTAACCCCAATTCACTTATACGAAAAAAGGGAAATCTTACCATAAGACTAAATTTAGACTTACCCCTGCAGAGGTACCTTCAAAAGCTGGTTGACTCTCGCGGGTATGGCCCGGACACGATAATATATACAGACGTAAGGATAGGAAGTTTCGGTGAAGATGTAAAGCTGGCTGAGAAACCAAAGGACTCTCTGAGATTAATCAGTGTGATTGATACAACAACTCAATTTTCTGAAGCAAATTCCGAATACCATACGATACTTGAAAAAGGGGATACACTGGTAACAAATATCAGGTATCGTAAAAAGAAGGGTGGGGTCTGGCGCAGGAGCTGTTATTATTATACAAGAAGAAAGATGAAGGTTGACGGACAATATTTCACCTACTGCATAATCGATTCCCGCTCCGGAAAGTTGCTTGCCTATTATTCACGGGATAAGATTGGGTCGAGGCTGGCCTGCCTTTTAAGGAACCCGGTGCCAAACGGCTCGTCTACAGCCAAACCGATATTGAATGCGCTTAATTTCGACCTTGGCATTTTTCCTCCTTACGCAAAGTGGTCCGACAGCCTGCCGGTTAATGAAAACGTACCGTGGAAAAGAAAAATACTAAGAAGAAAAGATAAACCATTTGAGGTTGTTTTCGAACAAAGCGCTGTTCGGGGTAAAGGCTACAGGATGCATAATCATGACTATGTTTTTGAAGGTTGTCAATATATCTTTGATCATCTGGCAACCTCGAACAATATCTTTGGCGTTGAATCAATTTATCGTCTTAATAAGAAGCTGTTTGACCCGGCAGGGGGAATAATTTCTGATGCATTTCCTTTTGTACAATATTTATATAGAATCGGTGCATTGGAAAAGGTAAAGGATGAATTAAAGCTGAAAAATATAACAGGTGTCAGGCTTTATAAAGAGCTTGCACGGATAGCCGGCATTGATGCAGATTCAATGATTGCATATGGTAAAAAAGTGGCGGTCTCGGACAGCCTCTATTCTGTTGCGCTGGGTACACTGGAGATGACCTTGTTTGAGCAGGCACATGTCTTCAATGTTTTATACAATAAC
>JAUXBV010000451.1 GCA_030619215.1 Fibrobacterota bacterium
AACGCAGGGAAGAGATAGAGAAATCGGAATAGTTTTTTAAAAAATCAAGCATGGCTATGATGTCAATAAAAATCAAAAATACCCTTTTATATGCTGCCTGTTTTATATGGGTGGGAGCAATGCTCTACCCATTACCTTCTCTTGCAAAGAAGGAGAAAAAGGACGTCTGGCAGACACATGAAACCCTGACCAACCGTCTCAGCGCAGAATGGTATAAAATTGGTGTTTTGAAAAATGACCTGGAAAGTATCAGCGACATCCTGAGAGATTTAAGGGATTTTGAGCTTTTTCCTGAGAAAATTACGAAACTTTATGAAAGTAAAATTGTTACGATCGATAAAGAAATCGAGAAAAAAGAAGAAAAGGTTGAAGAAATTCTTACCGAACTGAACAAACTCCGGGCACCGCTCTCCGATGCGATAGCTATCCTGCGTGAAATGGTTATCGGTGAGGCGGTAAAGGACATGTTTACCATAATTGAGCAGGGTGACATGAAAAGAATATCCAAAATGCTCTCCATTAAACACGATATTGACGCCCTCTGGAAGGAAGTTGATCATTTATTAAATTACATAAATTCACAAATGGGACTTGAAGCTTTCAAAATTGATCAAACGTATGGGATGGAAAAAGAATTTTTTGACATTATTAAAGCTAATCTCGGTCAACAGGCAGACGATTATTACAATAAACTGAATATCATGAAGGATTCGCTTATTACCCGTGCAGGAGGCTTAGAAAAGAAAAAAATGTATAAGATTGAGCGCCACCATATAATAGAAGCTATCAAATCAAATAAGCTGCTTATTACAAAACGAAAATTGCTTAACATGAAAAAGCGGTATAAAGAAAAAAGGCATCACCATGAGCTGAATATTTTATCAGCAAAGGTTTTTTATTCCCTCGGTGATTACCATTCTGCTCTTGAAACAATTGATCTTATACCACAGGATCCTGCATTTTCCTCTGAAAAGGTGCTGTATACCGTACAAAGCTGGTATGCATTGGAAGAATATGAGAAAATATGGCAATGGGGAAAAATATACGATCTCTCAATTCTGATTGGAGACAATAGAAACCTTGTGATCTGGCTTGTTATGGAGAGCGGATTCAATCTTAATAAGAAGGCGGATTTTTCACGATTCGCAGGGCAGATGGAGCCTCAAAACTTATATAGCCTTCATATATTTCATATATTGGCCCGATCCTATATTAAAAATAAGCAGCTTAAGGTAGCTCTCTCCATCTTTAAAAAAGCACTGCAGAAAGAGCCGGAGAGAGAAATTGATAAGCCTGCTTATAACAAGATCTTGTTGGCAAACGCGCAGACACTTTTCGAAATCGGAGAGTACCGCAACGCACTTGACAACTTCTTCATGCTGCTGAATAAAGGGATCTATTTCGAAGAAGCTCTTTTTGGCATTGCATGGTGTTACATAAAACTTGAGATGTATAAGAAAGCCGAAACAGCGCTTCGCAAATTAATCAATCAATCCCCCGAATCCCCTTACTCTGCCGAGGCTATCCTGACAATGACCAAGCGCTTCGTAAATAAAGCTCAATATGAATGGAATAAAACTACCTATCTCGCTAAAGAAGAAAAGCGAGTGGAAGATGTTATTAAAAAATTATCCGACAGGATAAAAAATACAAACGATAAAGAAAATGTAAAGAAGTATAAATCCGCTTATTCCGAATTAACGAAACTGCTCAAACAGATTAAAAGTGAAAAGAGAGAGGATCATGCCGGTATTACGTCATACTTCCAGCAAGCTCTCAATATTTGTAATCTGGTTTCAAAGCATTATGAAACAGGATCATTTCAAGAAATAAGCTTCTCTGAAAAAAGGGAAAATATTCTCCACAAACTTGACTCGCTCGTTCTTGCTATTAAAAATGAAGGACAGGTAATTGTTCAAACCGGATCTTCAACAAAACAACAACGCCTAAAAGTCAAGACAATAAAGAAGCTTGTCGATAACAGCTACGTACTCTCTGCTGAGATGCAGCTTTCCCGCTACAAATGGGAAAAGGAATACCTGGACTGGAAAAAAATGCTGCTCAGTGACAGGGAAAAACAAATTGACAAACTATACAAGCAGGAAAAGGACACGGTAAAGCAACAAGAGTATAGAAAACAAAAAGCTCTTACTTCAGCAAAAATAGATTTTCTTGTTGGAGAGGATAATAAACTACACGAGTACTGGTATGATAAGCTCTCAACCGTACTGGCCCAGTTGGTAGAAACTCCCCTTGAAAGCGGGGATGAAATTTATCTTCGATACCATCTTGGAGAGTTGTATTATAAGGACGAGAACAGGGAATTCGCTCGTGCATACGAAAAATATGAAAAGGGAATAATGCAATATGACAGCATGATGGTCTTATTTAATGAAGGAACGCTACTTGAAATGCCCCTCTTACCGGAAGCGCCTGTCCTCAGTCATAATAAAAGCATACGCCAGTTTAAAACGAATGTTTTGAAATATCCAAGCGACAGTTCTATATCATCCTCCAAATACAGCCTTGCATGGTGTTACAATGACCTGGGCATGTTTGATAGCGCAGTAACAAAAATGGCTGATGTAGCCATAAACTATAAAAGCAGTCAATTTGCACCGCAAGCATGGATGTTTCTGGGAGAATACCATTTCGATAATGCAAAGCTTGACAGCGCAATAAACGCCTATAAAACCGTTATTAAATATCCTGAAAGTGAATGGTTTGATGATGCATTATACAAACTGGCCTGGTCACACTACCGCCTTTCCAACCCGGACAAAGCAATCAGCTCATTTTTAGCCCTGGTTGATCTTGGGAAAAAAGGGAAATCCGGTAAAGCACTTCTTGAGACTGAATCACTTGACTATATAGCGATCAGCTTTAGTGAAAGTGACATTACAGGCGAAAAAGGCCTTAAACGCGCAAAAGCCTTCTGTAAAAAAATAGGCGATGATGAAAAAAGCACCCAGATTCTTCACAGGCTTGCTAAAGTCTATGAAGAACAGGGCAGACATGCAATGGCAGAAAAATCCTATAATACACTGCTTAAAATGTATCCTGACTATAAAAACAGCCCATTGGTTGAAAGTGACCTTTTAGCGGTTAAAACAAAGGACATGACACTCGAAGAGGCTAATTCCCATAAAATCAACTTTTTCAAGAAATATAACAGGAAAAGCCCCTGGGCAATGCAGCAGCCCGATTCTAAAACCGTAGCAGTTGCCGACAGCGCCGCGGAGAGCCGGCTTTATGATGCATCAATTACCTATCACCAGATAGCATTACAAAAAAACGATACCACTTCCTATAACAGGGCAATCTCGACATATCGCGATTTTATCCATTATTATCCCACTTCACCGCAGGCAAATGAATGTCACTATAACCTGGCAGAGATATTATTCTCAACAGGAGATTATTATAAAGCGGCAGAGGAGTATATTGCTGTTTCAAAGAGGTACCCCGGCAGCAAATACAGAGAAACCGCAGCGTGGAATGCTATCGTAGCTTCGCAGAACTTGCTAAAACAGGAAGGACATAAAAAGTAAATGAAACGGGCTGCTCTCTTTCTGTTAGCAATAATTATTTCTTTAGCCTTTTTAGGGTGTAAAGCTTTATCCGGAAAAGGTAAGAGTACAACGCTGGATAAAAGTGAAGCTGTTGACACAACCAGGATCGCTCAGGATTCAACTATAGCAAAATCCAAGGATACAATTAAAACCGAGTTTATTGAGCCCTCGCTGTCCCCAGCTTCTCAAGTAATGATTAAAGCCTGCAATAATTACATGAATGTAAACCCCAAAAGTCCCAAGATAACTGAAGTCATGAGCTTGAAGGCATCCGTA
>JAUXBV010000059.1 GCA_030619215.1 Fibrobacterota bacterium
AATAATTAAATAATCCTAAGAATTGCCTTTACTTAGAAAAAATAAAAATTATCAATATTATTCATTTTTGTATAAATTCTTTAATTCTTTTTATATATTAATAAGGTAACTAGTATAATGAACGTTTTATTTAAAATTACGACTATAAAAATATAAATTTGATTATATATATTAATATGGAGTTGGGGGAAATATGGTTACTAAGAAGAACGCTTTTTTTAGCTTTGACATACCGTTAACTTTTGCCTTTATTTTTCTTTTCTATTTAAGCGCATTACCTGATGATTATAATGACGGATCTTACACTGCTAATAGTGAAATAGATGCTACTCGTGTAGGATTGTCAAGTGCTGTAGCAGATTTTCCTCAAAAACCGGTTGCATGGAATTATGCAAAATTGGTTCAAAAAGAATCCTTTAGCGTTGGTTCATTTGGAGATGAATGGTACTACCTGCATAATGGTGATGCACACGGTTCGAACCTGGATTCTACTGCTATTGGTCTAACTAATATAGGAACTATGTATGCAGGGATTACCCTGGATCTTTCAGGGGAGATTGGCAATCAAATAACCCAGGTGTCCTACTTTGATTATGCAGATGGGACTGGTGCCAATCTTACTGGCAGAGCGAAAGTGTATGAAGGACGCTTAAGTAGCTCTTCTCCAACATTAGTTTCGACAACTACGTTTACCACTTCGGATAACGACCAATATAAGGATATCACTCTTACCAATCCGGTTACCATTTCAGGAACTGGTGAATACAGCATCGTTGTTGAAATCGTACAAACTGCCGGTTCCCAATATGTAATAGGCGTTGATCGTGGCCCAATGGCGGCAAACGGTGGATATCTTTCCATGGATGGTTCATTCCCATTTGGGACACTTTCTGACAATACCTTTGACCTGAATTGGTTAATTGAAGCCTATGTCGCTATCGTAAATGCGGCACCGTCAATTACATCAGATCCACAGTCCGATACTGTTGCGGTAGGCGATCCCGCCACTTTCGTTGTAGATGCTAGTGGTAGTCCGGTACCAACATATCAATGGCAGACAGATACAAGCGGATCCTGGGAGGATATTGGCGGTGCAACGGATTCAATATATTTTATCCCGTCAGCCGCATTATCACATACTGGAAATTACAGAGCAGTAGCCACAAATTCAGAAGGTTCTGCTACATCTGGGGTAGCTAATTTGCTGGTCTATCAATTGACAATAGACACCCAGCCGGTGGATGATACGGTATTTCTGGGAAATGATGCGGAATTTAGCATTGCAGTAACGGATTCTCCATCTGCTTCCTTTCAATGGCAGAGCGATAAGAGCGGCAGCTGGCAGGATATGTCAGGACAAACCTCAGATACTCTTAGCTTTACCCCTGACGCCAGTGATGACAGTGTGAATTACCGCTGCGTTGTCTCTATTCCGTCGATTGCCACTAAGAACAGCAACTCTGCAATGTTGACTATACGCGATGTATATAATCCCTTTAAGGTGCTGGTTGAGGGCGCTGATATAGTCACAACCAATAAGGTCCTGGTAAAGATCTGGAGCGATGAAGATCTGTCCGATTTTCCATCAATCGATCCGGGTGCAGGTGCCTGGTCTGATAACCTATGGCTTTTGTACAAGTCGGTAAATTACGCTTCGGATACAGCCGGAGCTTCTCAAAAGCTTTATTCCACTAATGATATTAAGCAGGCGTCTCCTGATTCGGCAAATCCTTATGAAGACACTTTAACAGTGGGCTCGCTTCCTGATCCAAACGATTCAACCTGGTATTTCAGTTATACGATAAACTGGAAAAGGCCGAGCCTGTCCGATACACTGCTTAAGCCGTTCATAAATGACGGTTCAATATATGCCGTTGACACCACTATTCCTCCTAACGTGCTTGCATTACATGGTGAGTATGTTTCGAAGACAGATACCGCACTAATTGTTATTGACAGTATTGCAAAGCTTAACCCTTCAGAAGACAGCGCTGTTATAGTCCAGGTCAGTGAATATTCGGATTTCAGCACCCTTAAATTGGATACATCCATCAGTGTCTCTGGTTTAACAGGAGCGAGTGATACTGTCATCATGGACAATATTGCCACTCTTCCTATAGCGAAAGATACCCTTTATTTGCGATGGCAGATTGCAAGAAAGGGCCCGGTACTGAGCCAAATAAGCCAGAACGACTTTGAGATAGGGTGGGACCGTCCGGTGTACACCGGCTCTTTGACTGCTGACAGTATTACAGGAGAGGGGAACAAGATAAGGTTCTCCTGGAATGCCCCTTCGTCCGGGGTTGATAGCGTGGTAATCTGGTGGAATACAGCGGCGATCCAGGTAGGCCAACATGATCCGGGGCTTCCCGGAAATCAGGTTTTTACCCCAAAAAACGGAGTTACTTCAGATACCGTACATAATTTAACTAACAATACCCTCTATTATTTTGGCCTTCAGGTATTGGACGAGCAACTCTGGTCGGTTTTTACTCATGAGTCAATCGATACCATGAAAACCGCTTTGGGGGACACGACAATACCGCGAAATACCATAAAAATTGACTCAAGCAAATTCAATACTGCTACCAACAGCATGATTCTCTACTGGCATGCTAATTTGAGTTCGCAACCCGTTGAGAAGGGATATAAATTCGGCTATACAAAAACCCTTGATGCGGTTATTGACACGAGCGTTAAACCTACGAGCTGGGACACTATTAATCAGGAGTTCATGGTAACAGAGATATCCTTGGTATCGGACATTGTCTTTGATACCACTTATCTAGTCGGCCTGTGGATGCAATCGATTAGCCCTACAGGCTCAGCCAGTAATCCTGCCGTTCCAACGGATTCCAGTACAGCCTCTGTGGATATACCCTCCTTTACCTGGCAGATAGTAACCATATTTCCCACGGATACTGTTTTGGCTGCGGGTGGGAAGATTATTTTTATCAAGCATGACAACGATATGAATATCACCGATACAATTTGGGCATATAACAATCTACCCTCACCCCTGCCTGAAGGATTTGTGGACGTGGGCTCCATTCCCTGCACCTTTAATCCCATGGAGCAACAGCCTGCGCCGTTTAAATTCGGGCTTAAATACGGTTCCCTGCCGTCCGGTATAACGGATTCCGACCTGGCCCTGTATTATTACCGGAATAATGGGTTTTACGTATTCCATAACTCTGTAGTGAATAATGGAGCGGTATTTGCAATTGTTAACTATAATGACCATATACCCTATCCGTTTGTAGTATTGGCGGATACTACTGAGCCGAAAGTCACTCCTGATGCCTATAATGATGTCGTTACCGCAGGCGACAAAATCCCTACATGGTTTAAAGCAGAGGATAATGTTGCGAACCTGTACTGGGAGATTCAATACGGCCCTGGAAATGAGGGATATTCCTATGGAGAAAGTGCCTATCTAAGCAAGAGCAATGATACGACTTCCTACCTGGCTTATATAGAAGATACCAACAATGTAATTAATACGTCCTTTGGCGTTCGCGCATTCATAAGGGTGGATGACGGTGTTAGTTCAGATACTGCGAACATTTCCCGCCGGGTGGAGAGTGACGATTGTGAGTCTTTTGCATTAACCTCAAAGCAATGGGCGCCGGTACGCACAACAAAAGAGCTTGACAATGCAGCCCTGGCAGGGATATTTGAGAGTTCAACCGGAAAAGAGCCGTGGGAATATGATACGTATAAGTACAGAATCTATCGCTGGTATGACCCGGATCCGGGGGATGAGAACTCATGGATGGAGTATGCAGATAATGTGAAAGAGCATTTTGATTTTGCTCCCGGCCGGCTGGTATGGTGCAAAACAGCGGATGATCTGACGGTTAGGTTTGGAAAGGGGAAAACCACTTCGCTTAAACAATCGTATGAGATAGACCTTAAAGCGGGGAACTGGACGGATATCAGCCTGCCTTTCCAGTTTCCAATTATGTTACGGGACGTACTTGAAGCAACAGGCCATTATTATGATTCGCTTGAAGTTTATCACTGGGGAACTGCCGGCAGCGCTTACACTCCGAAAGATGTTTTTATATTTGCTTTTGACAATATCACTGAAGAAGTGGATACGCTGTTGTCCGAGCAGAAGAATGACGGGTATACAGTATTTAACCATTACTCTTCAACGGTTAAACTGGTAGTACCGCCTATCTCTCTTCCTCTTTCAAAATATCCCGCCGTTGAAAAGAAAAAGATTGAAGAGGAGAGTACCTCATGGGATATCAGCCTGAGATGGAAGGACGCCAACTCAGGGGATCCGGCATTTCAGAACAGAGTGAGATGCGGTTATCAGGAGGGGCAATCCGAGGTAATTTTCGGCACGTCACCCCCGACAATGAGTAATGTGCTTGTCGGATTCTATAACAGCAGCAATGATAAACTGTGTTACTGGATCCTGCAGCAGGGCCTGGATAAAAAAGGCGGTGTCTCTTTTGAGGTATGCTTCAGAAACAATTCAAACGATAATGCAAAGATCGACTACTTTCTTGGTAAGCTGAATGTACTGCCGGATGGATTCCATGCACTGGTATTTGATCCCAAGACAATGAAATATGAGGCATGCACCGAAGACAATATTGCAAGCATAGCGCTTGGCCCGAAAGCTGATGTAATGCGTGTACTGGCAGTGGGAACGGATGATTATTTTAATGATATCATGAGCGGATTTCTGCCGGTTAAGTTTCTCAAGGCATTTCCCAATCCGTTTAACGGACAGGTTAAGATACAGTACAGGATACCGTTCGGCATACGTGAAGTATCATTTAAATTATTTAATATCCAGGGTAAACTTCTGTGGCAAAGTAGAGACCGGGAAAAGGTAAATGCAGGAGTGCATATTTTCAATTTTGACGGCAATAAGATAAGCACAGGAAATGGGGCGCTGCCCACCGGTGTATATATTATGCGGATGAGCGCTAAGGATTTTACCGGTAAGAGAATTTACGGGGGCGATAAGAGGATTACCTGTATTAAGTAATAATATATTTCGTTCTCGTCCTCGTCCTCGAAATATCAATCGATTATCCACTTCCGTTCACCAAGTCCGAGGACGATGGATAACGACGAGGGACGATTTTTGTTGTAAGGTTATTCAGGAACCAAGGTGCTTGGTCGGAAAGACGATATAGTTTAGCCACTCAAAACACTTCTTTGGTTTGATTAAAAAGTATAACATGGAAGCATCCGGTGTGTCCGCATTAATAACTCTCAAATTTCCTCTTGTTTTTTTGCCTACTTTTTAAATATTTTATGCCATTACCTAATTGGGGAGTAAATCTACTTTATTAGTAGAATTCTCAAGAGTGCTTCTCCATACTACCCATCCAAAAAATTGTTTTATCCAAGTATATTTGGATAAATTCAATATCGTTATTAAATAATTTTATTGAAAGATATGACTATGAGCTGTACAATTATTATACAATTATTAATTTCTTTATTTTGAATTATTAAATACTTAAAAATTAAACTTTTTTTTCGAATATACAGCAGATTGGTGGAAATATTGAAGATTGTAAATGTTCCCGTCAAAGCACTAATATTTTATAGCACTATTGCGGTTTTAACCTCCTTTACAAATAGTTTTGGCGCGGCTCTTGTTGCAGGATCAGGTACCTGTCTTTATTTTGATGGGGCAGATGATTATGTCTATGTAACAAGTGCTGGTAATGTAGCGGTAACGAATGATTGGACCCTTGAATTCTGGATAAAACCGGAAACAGGTACAGCGAATTACGATATAATCTTTCTTCAAGGATCCACTTCAAACCCAAACAGGCAATTACATGCCTACTGGTACAATGACCATCTTGAATTTTATACAACGACAAACGGTGCTACCGGAAGTCCTGATACAGGCACCACTGCTATACCGGACGACGGTAATACCTGGACTCATATTGCATGGACATATAGCACGAGTACTACTACCCACACTGTTTATGTTAACGGCCAGAGTACATCAGGGACAGCGTCAGGTATACTTATTCCTGTAGCAGGTGAGACATATATCGGATGTTATTCTAATGGCTCTAGTTATGACTATAACGGGTGTATTGATGAGCTTCGGCTATGGCAGGTTGTAAAGTCTCAGTCAGATATCCAGAATAATATGTATAAATCCCTGACTGATACAACCGGTGCCGAAATGAACGACCTGCTTCTTTATTATCGTTTTGACGAGGGATCTGGTACTAGTGCAATTGATTATTCAGATGTGCAGCAAGCCGGCACAATATCCGGTGCAACCTACGCAACCTCGGAAGCCTGGAAAAACCGCCAGGCCGACGAATTTAATCCCCTGACCTATTTTGCCGGGTATGATGATGATAAGGACCCGCTCACTTTCAGTAATGTAACAGCACCGACCCATGGCGGTCTCTTTTTTGATCATGGCAATGGAGAGATTACCTATATTCCGAGTTTTTTTTACGGCGCCCAGACAGATAATTATACTTTTAGAGTAACCGCCGGAGGGCAAACCAGCGACTATGATATGTCCATTTCAATGAGCGATATCAATAATCCGCCATACGCAGGCTCAGGCAATGCCCTTGATTTTGACGGGACCGATGATTTTGTGGCTATTCCGGCTCTTAATCTTAATTCCAATACAGCGACCATTTCCGCATGGGTAAAATGCAATGGTGCACAAAGTGATTATGCCACAGTGGCGATGTGCCGTGGGGGTAATACCGTTGTTGGCCTGAATATAATGAACACTGGGGAATTACGTTACCATTGGGACGGTAATTACTGGGGTTGGTCATCTGGCCTTACGGTGCCCACAGGTCAATGGACGTTTGTCGCTGCTGTTATAGAGCCTAACCAGGCAACTCTTTATGTGGACTCCAATTCAGCAGTAAATACGGCTGTTCATAACATTGAGGAGTTTGATACTACTTTACAGATAGGCCGTGATAAGAATTTTGTTGGTACAAGAAATTTTAACGGGCTGATAGACGAGCTGCGCATCTGGAGTACAGCACGGAACGCGTCTGAGCTGGCAAGTGATATGTTCTCGCCGTTGGCAGGGAATGAGGCGAACTTGGTCGGTTACTGGCGCATGGATAATTATTTGACAAACGTGGTCCGTGACCACTCCACAAACCGTAACCATGCTTTAATGATTAATATGACCACTGCTGACTGGGTCGCTGCTGATATGTGGGCGAACAGGAGTTGCAGCGGGCAATTTACCCATAATGCAGGCTATGACCCGGATGGCGATGCAATAACGATCGGGGTGGTTTCCGGACCGTCAAACGGAAGTTTGTCATGGGATACCAACGCGCGAACAGTTACCTACACACCAAACGTTTCATTCAGCGGCATTGACACATATACCTACCGGGTCAGTGACGGCGGATCTGAAGATGACTTTGCAATGACTGTCACAGTAAACCAGGATGCACCGCCAACATTTTCAACCCATCCGTCCCCCGATACTGTTGCAGTAAATGACCCTGCTTCTTTTACAGCAATTGCGGATGGTTCTGCTCCTATTACGTATCAGTGGGAGACAGATGCCGGTGGATCGTGGGCCGCTATTGGTACGGGTACCACCCATACTATTCCTTCAGCTACATTGGCACATACCGGCAGTTACAGGTCAATAGCAACAAATGGTTTTGGTGTAGATACTTCCGACACAGCCTTTTTATTGGTTTATGACAGTTCCATAATTCAATCTCACCCTGAGAATGATACAGTGCTGGTGAGTGGTACTGCAAAATTTGGAGTGGGTGCAACAGGTTCTTCTCTGGAATATCAGTGGCAGAGAAACGATGGCGGCTGGCATAATATTACAACAGGAGGCACTTTGGATACCCTATCCTTTACCGCAGCTTCCGGTGATGACAAGGTATCTTTTCGTTGTGTTGTTACTTCAGGCCCGGTGCTTGACACCAGTGGTTTTGCCATGCTTTATATTGCTACCATACCGACAATAACCACCTCTTTCAGCAGTGACACGGTATTGCCTGTGGGAGGCAATTTAACCTTAACCGGCTCAGCTTTCTCCTTCCCTGATCCGGGTTATGAATGGTTCTTTATTTACCCTGGCTCCGCTCCGGTTTCAAAGGGCACAGGTACAACCTTATCCCTGGCCACTATTGCCAAAGCTGACTCCGGAACCTACTTTTTTGTTGCATCCAATGCCTTCGGGAGTATGTCAAGTGATTCAATATTTGTTCATGTGCTTACACCGGTAAGTATAACGACAAACCTGCCTCAAACCTATAATGTGATTCATGGTGGGGCAGCAGCTTTAAATATTATAGGCTCAGGCAACGGAACCATAAGCTATCAATGGTATGAAAGCGATACAGCGCTGAGTAGCCAGACAAACAGCAGCCTGGGTATAAACCCCATTGACTCTGCGGTACATAATGGAAATACCTACCACTGCCTGGCGTCAAACTCGCATCTGGGCATGGCAGTGGGAACTGTAAGAAGTGTAACCTGCACCTTAAAAATAAGTGATACTTATAATCCCTTTAAGATAAAAGCTGAACGCATTGACATTCACAATACCACCCAGGTCAGGGTAAAGCTCTGGAGTGAGGTGGATATTTCAAGCTTTCCTACAGTCGAGCCTTTTCCCGGGGTTCCCTGGGCAGACTCTGTGTGGGTGATCTATTCATCGGGTAACTACCCGGCTAGTATTTCGCAGCCGAATGTAGCGTTTGCGCTGTACTCGACAGAGGAGATAAAGCAGGCTGCAGATACGGTAGTAAAGATACTTACGGCGGCAGAGCTGATACCCGGAGGTTTGCAGCCTTTTGCGCATGATTCAAATTATTACTTCAGCAACTCGGTAAAATGGCATAATCCTGATACGCTGTTAGCGGATTTTGTACCCGGAAACCCGGTATTCATGCTTGATACCCTGGCAGCCCCCAACCTGCTTGTTGTGCATGGGCAGTATGTCAAGAGAGATACGGTTAGGATAACCATTGACAGCATAGCCAGGCTCAGTGCATCGGCAGACAGCCTTGTGGTTGTTCAGAGCAGTAAATTGCCTGATTTCAGTATACTTTTCTTTTCCGACACCTTTTCAGTACCGGCCTTGATAGCAGGGGGAGCGAGTTATACGTATGTTTGTATAGACAGTGTCGATAATTTTCCTTTGCCAACGATTTCAGGGACGGATACGGTTCATTACCGGTGGTTTACCATAGGGACCAATACTGCTGTGAGTGAAAAGTTGGATTCTATTTATGTAATCGGGTGGCCCCGTCCGGTTTACAACGGCATTTTAACAGCGGACAGCACTTTTCTGGGAGACCAGATGCATCTTCAATGGACATCACCGCCGGCCGGAACGGACAGTTTGATCGTATGGTATAATACGAACCCTATTCCCCTGGTTTATAATCCCACTGCTGGTAATACATTTTCTCCTGCCGCGGGAGTAACCATTGATACGTTGACTGGTTTGACCGACAGCACACTTTACTATTTCGGGCTTCAGATACTCAAGGATGAGATGTGGTCGGTTATTAGAAATGAGTCAAGCGATACCATGTGGACAGGCGCGGGAAATCCGGATACCGTACCCAATGTGATTCGTGTAGATTCAACAGGATTCAACAGTACGAGAAACAGCATGCTTATCTACTGGCATATCGACCTTTCAACAGTGCCGAGCGGTATGTATTATCAGAGCAGTTACACATTCGAACCTGATTCGTCCCTTGACACAGCCACAGTAAAACCTGTATCGTGGGATTCGGTAGGCATCGCAGACAACATGACAGAGATAATCCTGTACCCTGAGATCTATTTTGATACCATCTACTCTGTAGGTATGTGGCTTCGGGGCTACAATCCTTCACAGGGAGGGCCGACCAAGCCGGCTTATCCGACTGACTCAAGTCTGGTATTTGCCCGGATACCCTCGTTTACCTGGCAGGAGGTAAACTTTTTTATTGACACCGCAACAGTTGTTTATGCGGCAAATCAGAAAATTATTCTGAAGAAAATAAACAGTATTACCCATAAAGACACCCTCTGGTCATTTGACCCGGGCACCCTGCCGTATGGATTTGTATCAGTGGGAAGTGTGCCGTTCGAGTTCGGTAATGAGAATCCCGGCATTGCGCCTTTTGAGCTCGGTTTAAAGTACAACAGTATACTACCGACAGGTATAACAGAGTCTGACCTGGCTATGTACCGGATAATAAATGGAGACTATTTTGTACTTTATGGTTATAAATTAGAGAATGGTGCGGCCCGGAAGACAATAACCAGTGACAGCATGGCATACCCGTTTATTGTGCTGGCAGACACTATGGCGCCGGAGGTAAGAGTGCCTTCATATAATGACACCATAGTGAGAGGCAGCAATGTTCCCAACTGGT
>JAUXBV010000417.1 GCA_030619215.1 Fibrobacterota bacterium
AAATAAAGACTAGAGATTATCCTACTCTTAAAATTTAATTTACATTTACAATTCTATCCAGATTTCTAAAAGAACCTCAGGACACCTTTTCCTAACCGCAAGTGCCCTGTTCAATAAATCAAGGTTGGAAAGTGCAAGTGCCCTGCTCAATCGAGCTTTTTATAATGACGTACTTTTATACAGGGGCACTTGCGAAAAAAAGAATGAAAATAGAAGAAAATAATTGTATGTTTAAATCAAATAGATGAGGAGTAAATCATGACAATATCAATGAGCGAAATCAATAAGTTATCAGTTTCAGAACGGGTAATTCTTGCTGAAAAAATATGGGAAAATATCCCTGAAAAATCAGATGAACTTACACTCAATTCGTCTCATATGAAAGAACTTGATAAAAGACTCGACAAACTTGAATCAGGTAATATTAAGACTGTTACCTGGGGACAGGTTAAACGCAAATTAAAAAAAGTCGTAGTCGTAAATGATTATTAAAATCCTGGAAGAAGCAGAAACTGATATTATAAATGCTCATGATTATTATGAATCTAAACGAGATGGCCTTGGTGCAGATTTTGAATTATGTGTTGAAGAAGCATTAAGTCGAATTTCGTATATGCCAGAATCTTTCCCTATCTGGCATCGGGGCACACGCCGTTTAGTTCTTATTAGATTTCCTTAGGGTGTGTATTTTCGTACAGTAAAACAAATTGCATACATTATTGCAGTATTCCCATTTAAGCGAAATCCCAAACTGCTAAAGTTACAAATCAGAAAAAGAAAAACCTGAAAAATATAACCAGAAAATTTGAGTTTACTGAAGCAACTCAATTTTGTGATACATTAAGGTGACTTTTGCAATTACCTCTTAAGTTTTAAAATTCCACATAATACAGAGCAGGTTGGTGTATTTTAATATAAACAGATCGGGTGTATTTTAATATAAATAGATCGATTGAAAGGCAATATAATGAGAGGCACCTTTGACCCTTTAGAAAGTTTCGAAAAATCCAAACAATTGGTTGGCTATATTAAAAGAAATAAGACAAAGCCGGAAGTGTATAAAAAAATGGGCTTTAAAAGCGGCCTTGAGGTCCATCAGCAGCTAAGAACAGAGAAAAAACTTTTCTGCCGTTGCCCGGCCGGTATATATCAGAAAGACGGCATTTACGATGCGGAAGTGGTTCGCCATATGCGGCCTACCTTAAGCGAGCTTGGGGAATATGATGGAACAGCCTTAATGGAATTCAAAACAAAAAAAGAGATCATTTACCGGATAGCCAATACGACTACTTGCACCTATGATATAGATGATACTCCTCCATTTAAGCTTAATCGGGAGGCATTGAAAATCGCCACTGAAATTGCGCTGCTGTTAAAGGCTAATATTGTTGGGGAGTTGCATATCACACGCAAACAATATCTTGATGGCAGTATTCCCGCCGGGTTTCAGCGAACCGCTATTGTAGGTATTGAAGGGGAAATATCCCTGAGTAATAAAAAGGTAGGGATCCTGCAAATCAGTATAGAAGAGGACTCCTGCCGTGAGGTTGCCGATATAGGCCACCAGCGAATTTATACTACAGACCGGCTTGGAATACCTCTTGTTGAAGTTGTTACCTCACCGGACCTGAAGACGCCTGATGAAGCAGCAGAGGCTGCCAATTATATTCGATTTCTGACCCGAAGTACCTGCAAGGTACGGACTGGAATCGGCGCGGCCCGTGAGGATGTAAATGTAAGTATTAATGGCGGGACAAGAGTAGAAATAAAGGGAGTGGCTCATATCGCACATATTCAAGATCTTACACATAACGAAGCGTTTCGTCAGAAAAGCCTTTTAATGATCAGGGATGAGCTTGTAAGAAGAATCCATGACCGGAACAGGTGGAAAATAGAGTCTATTGATTTTGATGATGATATATTTCATTCCTCATTGCCACAAATAAGGCACGCTATTGAAAAGGGGTATCATTTAAAAGGAGTAAACCTGCCTGGTTTCTCCGGAATTTTGTCTTTTTTCATGCAGCCCGGGCGCATGTTTGCTGACGAGATTTGTGACCGGTTAAAAGTTATTGCATGTATCGAAAAACCGAATATGATTCATTCAGAACATTGGCATTATGAAGAGTGTAAAGAAGAGTTTGAAAAGATCAGGAGACTTTTTAAAGCAAAAGAGGAGGATGCACAGATTATAGTCTGGGGGCCTAAGGAAGATATACCATTGGCGCTTGAGACTATTGAAGAACGCTGCCGCCTGGCATTTAACGGTGTTCCTAATGAGACACGCAAAGCGTTACCTGGTAAAACTACTATTTTCGAGCGTGTACTGCCGGGGCCGAATCGTATGTATCCTGACACAGATTCCGCACCTATTCCCATTGGAGATGAATTTGTCCATAAGATAATGTCACAGTTGCCGAAGCTGGTTTCTGACCAGTTAGATCAGTTGCGCGGATGGGGCATACCTGAGGATGCCTTAGCCTTCCTGTTGAGAAATAACCTTACCCCATTGATAGAGCGAATAGTAACAGAATTTAATTATAAAGCAGATTTTGTTGGAACCCTGTTATCCCACAGGCTGAAAAACCTGATGAGAAAAATTAAATGTCCCGCTGGTTTTCATTTTGAAAAAATATACGATTTGTTTGCGTTTACATATAATAATAAGCTCGAACTTGATATTATTAAATTTATGCTTCCAGTATTTTATATGCACCCTGATATGGATTTACAAGCTGTATTAACTGAAATCGGCTTTAAGCGATACGGCAGGGAACGGATACTCTCGAAAATTTCGCTACACAGGAAAGAATACAGGAAGATCAGAACTTCAAAAAGTTCGTTTTCAGAATGCAAGTGGATGATGAAACGGATTCTTAAATATGCTGTGGGCAACATGCCTCTTGCACAACTGTCCGAACTTATCAACAAGGAAGGTGCCCGTGCCTGATCAATTCAAGGGATATAAAGGAAAGACGCTCGAAATATTGAAAAGTTTCGGTATACATGTCTGGAGCGAGGTTAGTATCCAGTCAAAGCGCGGTAATTTTAAAGGGATTGTGCTTCCACGCTCAGAAAATGATGATGATCGCCATATCGTTCTGAAGTTGGCAAGCGGTTATAATATCGGTATTGCGGTAAACACCATACAGAACATTAAAGAGTACGGGTATAAAGAAGCACACTATAAAATCCCGGAAAAGGAGTTCCCGACATCCGAGGAAAAGCGTAATGTGAAACTGCTGGGTACGGGCGGAACAATTGCTTCCCGCCTTGATTACCGTACGGGAGCGGTTATTCCTACTTTTTCTCCTGGAGAGCTTTATGGTGCCGTACCGGAGCTGGCAGATATTTGTAATCTTTCCACAGAAAAGCTATTTGCGGTTTTCAGTGAAAACATGGGACCGGAACAGTACAAAGCACTTGCTATTGCTATTGGTAAAGAGATTAAAAAAGGAATTGATGGGATTATAATTGGCCACGGTACCGATACTATGCACCACACCGCATCGTCACTTTCCTTTATGGTTCAGAATCCTCCTATACCTGTTGTTATGGTTGGTTCCCAGCGCTCATCAGACAGGCCTTCGTCCGATGCAGCCCTTAATCTTATTCATGCGGCAAAAACTGCAAGCGATTCCGATATTGCTGAAGTAATGGTTTGTATGTTCGGCCCAACCTCGGATGAATACGGTTTGCTCCACCGGGGAACTCGTGTACGCAAGATGCATTCTTCCTATCGTTCTACGTTTCGAACGATTGGTGACACGCCATTGGCAATGGTAAACCGTGAAAAAGTCACACCGCTTCGACAGGACTATAACAGGCGCAGGAACGATAAAAACGTTACCATCGCTCCCTATTTTGAGGAGAAGGTTTCTTTACTATACTACTATCCAAATATGCAACCCGATATTATTGAAGCTCTGGTTGACCTTGGGTACAAAGGGATTATTATTGCCGGAACCGGACTTGGCCATGTTAATAAACCAATATATCCCGCAATAAAAAAGGCAGTGCGGAAGGGCATTCATATATATATGGCTGTGCAAACCCTCTGGGGCTATGCGCATAT
>JAUXBV010000258.1 GCA_030619215.1 Fibrobacterota bacterium
ATACATTTAGAATAAAATGATTTCAAAATCTTTTCAACTATATTTTTTTATATTTTCCAAATTCATTTAAACACAGAAAATAGAAAGCTCACAATCTTTCATAAAAAGATTTTTTTTGCCTTCCTATTTGTGAAATTGCTTGTTAACTTTTACCACTCCCTCACAGGTAATCAATAATCGATTGTATGAGTGTCTAAAGCGCAAATCAGGGATTCTTCATCAATAACCAGCGAAAATATATGTTCACTTATTGAGCAGATATTAAAGGATAAATTTGGGTTCTTTGAATAATAACAACATAAAATTTCAATATAGAACAAAAGGATTGTATGGATGAAGCCAGCACTACGCTACGGTTATACTATTATCCTTTTCGTTAACAAGAAGATAACTCCATACCTCATAAAAAATCCCTCATTGTTTGCATTATATTATTAATCACCTTATCATTCTCCATTCCCGCTCAACAATTGACACAGCCCGGCCTGAAAGATCACCAGGTATCAAGTTTGGTAATTTCAGAATAACGTAATGGTTGCAGGGACTGGCAAGGGATTCTTTGCAAAATAGAAAAACCCCGACTTGCATCCGTAAAGAAACAGATTGTTACTATCTACCATATAAACCCAATCCCAGACCACACGGCTTGATTCTTATCTAACCTACACTATCTGGCAATACATCCATAAAATAAGCTATGAAAATAAATTTGTTTATAACTTATCATATTACAATGTCTTACATTACACATATACATTTTATTGGACATAAATAGTTATTATATTGACATTTTTATGGACATATTATATACTAATTATGACATTTTATCTTAGATAAAATGTACGTGCCATGTCATTTAATTGGAGATAACAATGGAACGTAGCCTATATCAAAACCTACTGCAATGGAAACAGCAACCTGAAAGGAAACCGCTTCTTCTTCAAGGGACGAGGCAGGTTGGGAAAACCTTTTTATTGAAAGCATTTGGTAATAATGAATATAAAGATTGCGCCTATTTCAATTTTGAGGAGACACCTAAACTTAGTTCTCTTTTCGAATCTACCCTCAATACAGATGTTCTCATTGAGTCTTTAAGTGCTTTTTGGGGAAGAAAAATTAAACCAGGCGCTACACTTATCTTCATGGATGAGATACAGGCATTCCCACGCGCACTAACAAGTCTGAAATATTTTCATGAGCAAGCGCCACAGTATCATGTCGCTGCGGCAGGTTCATTACTTGGCGTAAGCGTCGGAAAAACATCAAGTTTCCCGGTTGGTAAAGTCAGTTTTATGACATTGTACCCGATGAGTTTTTTCGAATATCTCACAGCACTGAACGAACACCTGTTAGTGAAATTGATTCTGAAAGCCGAAAAATGGCAGCCTTTACCTGACCTGATACATGAAAAACTTCTCAGATTATTTAAATTCTATTTATACCTTGGCGGTATGCCCGAGGTTATCAAGCAATATATTACAAACCATGATATTGAAGAGGTCCGTACTATTCAAAAAGAAATTCTGAAAGCGTATGAAAGGGACTTTTCAAAATATACAACAGCAAGTGAAGCTATACGAATCTCGGAAATCTGGCGGTCAATTCCATCACAACTTGCCAGAGAGAATAAAAAATTTAAATATTCGGATGTAACAAAGGGCGGCCGAACCTCACGTTTTGAATCGGCAATAGAATGGCTGCGAAATACAGGCTTGATTTATACTGCCAACTATATTAAAACCGCAAAACTCCCTCTTGACGGGTATGCGGATATGGGAAAGTTTAAAGTATACCTCTTTGATACCGGCCTTTTAGCAGCAAAACTAGACCTCCCATCTCAGGTTATTATTGAAAATAGTAAACTGTTTTCAGAATACAATGGCGCGTTTATTGAAAATCATGTTGCGACGGAGTTGGTCCGAAGCGGCTTTGAGAATCTATTCTACTGGTCTAGTAACAGTCAGGCTGAAGTCGATTTTGTACTGGCTAAAAATAAAGATATCTTTCCAATCGAAGTTAAAAGCGGCTATAGCCGAAAAACGAAAAGCCTGAAAATATTTGCTGACAAGTTTAACCCTTCATTCCGGTATCGCTTCTCTCCCCGAAATATTACCCTGGATAATAATTTTATTAATATTCCGCTCTATGCGGTACCGCTATTATACAAAGAACAGGACATCCCATAGGATATAGAAAATATAGTGTTAATAATTCTAATAGCCATCATTCGACAGTAATAAGAAAGAAAACAATAATCCTGGGGCACAATATCTTAATCACTTATTTGAATAATTTGAAATAAGCGAATCCAAATCAGGGTAATCTACTCTATTCGTATCTTCAGGTGGTAGTCCAACCGTTTTCAGCATCTTTTTAACAAATTTTTTTTTCTCATCCTCGGTTAGTTGTTTGCGATTCGGATCAGCGCCTTGCCTGTTCAGCTTATGGCCATTTGGGGGAACGGGATTTGGATTCGCCTGGCCATATATACTTTGTATCCTCTTTTTGAATTCAATATGGGTAAATAAATAATCGGCAATCATCTTATGTGCAACTTCGTTTGGATGATGATCGATCGGGTGTACCCAGAACCGGCTGCATTTTTTTCCTTTGAACAGAGGGAGAAGGTCAATAACCGCAAAGCCCTCTTTTCTGCCGATATCAGTCACAAGGTTGTGGACTGCAAGATAGGGGTAATCCTTTTCCAGCTTCAAAAATGAAGGAATTATTATTACCACAAACAGGGAGCCTTTTGCCTTTATAGCTTCGAACAGCTGATGAAAATGGGCTCTGCAGAGTGCGGACGGCGATTGGCCGTCTATCTCTTTGTTTAGGTCTCCCACTGTTATCTGCATCATTTTTTGTTCCCTGAATTTGCCCGCAATTCTTTTTTTAGCAAGCACATACAGTTTGAATTTTGAAAGAATTGCCCTCATGCCAACAGGCTTCTCAAACATCTTCAGATATTCACCTGTTATTATCTTCTTTTCCTGTTCCTGTATTTTATTCAAAAGGATATCGCACGGGTTGAAGGCAACTATAACCAAATCCGGGGCAACGAGTGTTTTATGCATATCCCACACAATATATTCAGTGTATGTATTTAAGCCCGGCTGCGATAAATTGATTACCTGCGAAGTGAGATGGGGAAAGGCTTGATTAAGTTTTGATTCCAACAGGGAGCTGTACGAGTCTTTCAGGTATACACCTTCTCCAAAAGAGAACGAGTCACCCAATAAAACGATTTGCCGTCGATTCTTTTTTTTAACGCCATCACCGGGGAAAATATCCCTGCCGCGAAATCCAAAATTGTTATTTCGGTACGATATTCGGTTTTTCTCGTTAAAATAGCCCCGCCAGTTGCTTGGATATTCATGGGCAAAGAAGAGGTTGGGCATAAGCATCACAAATTCGCTTCCGCCGCTCTTTTTATTGATAACTTTACGGGAGTGTTTCTTGGGTTGGCACCAGCTGTATATCTCATTATCTGCAATAAAAAGACGCGGTTTATAGGCGGGTAACTCCTCTTTTAAAAACAGCCGGCACACAATCTCTAAAATGAAAAACGAAAAGATAACAGCGCCAAGGAGGAGCAGGATACTCTTACCGGATATGGATTTAGGCTTAATTGCTTTTAGCATTTTATCCCTGCGGTCTCTTTTTTCCGCTCTTAATGAACATCAACGCCCGGCCTCTTCAATATACTCCTTAATAAAATGAGATACAATACCACTCACTCTTCTGGTAGAGGTGGTATTGCCTTTAAAAATATGGACAGCCCAGGTAAGGTTCGTTACCTGTTGCACACCGATGGCTTTCTCAAAAACATCTTTTATCAGCCAGTACTCCCAGTTCTTTCCCTTGTAAATGTTGTAGAACATCTCTCCGATGTTGTTTTTATAAAAGACGACCAGGGAATCGACGCTGCTGTTGAAGTCCGGATCCTCCCAGTTGGGCATAACATATAAATGCGTAATATAGAGCTTGTCCAGTAAGTCCTTTATTTTCAGCTTGTCGGCTTCATCAGAAGGAAAGAAGTTATTGCAGGTATTGATGAGGTTGATAATTTCTGTTGATGTAAGGCTTGACTTTTTTGAAACCTTAACCTTCTCTTTTCCTTTATAAAACCCATTCATACTGCACCAGGCACAGGCAACAACCGGATTATACACACGCCTTAAAATTTGCGGATAATCACTTTTCGCACCCTTGATCCATATTTCAACCTGCCAGTCTCTGCTCTTCTTTGCTGTGCCCACGTTGTCTATTTCAATTAGCGAGACATCCTTTGCCATAAAGAGAGAATATTCATAGGGGATCTTTCTTTCCCTGGGCTCCAATATGCTCTTGAGCTTTTTTCCGATAATTGTCAGGTCGCGATCTGATATGACGGCTTTTGAGTCTTTAGTTCTTTCACGTATTCCGTTATAGGTGTCAACGAGAAATCCGATAACCCTTTTCTTCAGGGCTTCCCTTTTTGCAAAGTCCCAGTCCCTGAAATTGGCAAAGTCATCAATCTGCCTCCTCTTCCACCCCCACCTTTCACCGATATGATAAAAAAGCTGTGTTCTTGCTTTATCCTCCATCTGGGCATCTTCAAATGAGAGAAGGTTTCTTATCAGGAAGCACTCCTCTATTATCTTTCTTATTGATACCTGGTTCTGCCCGGTATAGAAGGTGCGCAGCGATTCAATCATAAAAAGAAATGAGTCGGACATCCCGGGCGACTGTGATGTAAAGACCTCATTTTTATATTCTTCACACAGGGGTATGGCTTTATCTCCCGCTGCAGAGTACTTGTCAAGTACTGCCATTTTCATCACGGATTTGAACGGGTTATGGAGGCCCTTGAAAAGCTGCCATAAGGCTGCACCGAAATATTCGCCTCTGTTAATATGGTGTACGTTTCCAAGGTCAATAAAAGAATAGTATGAAAAAGAGGAGTCCGCACAAAGCATGTCAATTTTTTTATTATAGACGGTATCGCTGATACCGGGAGGCATAAGCCAGTAAAACGGCATTTTTCCCTGCACTATTATCGCAGTCCGGTAAAACTCGTCCTTCAAAAGCTTACCCAGGGTGGAGCCGCAGGACTCTTCGCTCAGGGTGCCGTAATCCTCGCGCCGTATTTTATTCAAATCAGCGATAAAAAAATGTGTTTCCAGCCTCGCAGTCTCGTATGTCCACTTCTCAATATTCCTAAACCGCTCTTCAAGGGAGAACAGGTCCACATCACCTGATGTTGCGTCAACACCTACCCAGAAATCCATGTCACTCTCTTTTGTAAATGCCACGGTGCCGATGGATCCCATTAACGCAAGAAAGGAGATGGGAAGCTTGCGTTTTGCTTCCGGTTGTATTGTAAAATTGGGAAAATATCTTTTAATGAAAGCTTTTAATTCGGGGGTATAGGAAAAGTTTGAAATACCGGCAAGCGGGCATCCGTCAAATTCTTTACCCGAAGGATCAGGATCTTCTTCATGCAGCAAAAACGGGATCAGCTCAAACACCTCCCGCTTCTTTTCCGGGATATAACTGCTTAGATAGTCAATCTTGCTTTTATTGTAACGAGTGTATAATGTGCTATATTTATCAAGCTTTCTTATTGTGGTTTTTTTGTCGAATAGCATAGCTATGTAATCGATTTAATATTTTTTGTTCTTTTCAATTCTTACTTATAGTACTTACGATTCATATTAATAATTGTATAATGAAATTTCAGAAAACTCACGTAGATAAAAAATATTAACATCTTTTAGTTACACATCACCCTTACAATAG
>JAUXBV010000221.1 GCA_030619215.1 Fibrobacterota bacterium
AGAAATTATGGTTTAAAAGGTGTATTGTTGCCTGAAATATCTTTCGAATATTGGAGCTGCTTTTATAAATATGGGGGTTGGAGTAAAAACGCGGAATACAAGAATAATAAGTAGTTTTACGAATGATTTAAAAAATAAAATTGCATACACAACTTTGAACAAAAACAACATCAGTATGAGTCACGGATTTGCTGATAATGCAACTTTTCTTAGAATATAAAATATAAACAGTTTTATCAAAAGCATTAAAAGATAGCACCCCTTTTGAATTAAAAGGGAAACAATACCGTGCTAAAATCACAAAACACCGGCAGCCTAAAATTGCGAAAATAAATTAAGGTGAGGTTTTATTAGAATTCGCAACTTCGGGCTTGCCGGAAAACGTAACCCGACCATGCTCGTCAAGCCGTAGCTAATAGCGAAGGCTGAAGGGAGGGCTTATGGAAAAGGTAAAAAGTATATGGAAGAAAGGGAAAATGGCAAGGCAGCCCTTATAGCGAGCATTGAAAAGGATGCCCGGAGCGAGGCTGATGCAATCCTTGCAGAGGCCCGTAAGCTGGCCGACGAGCAGAAAGCGTACGGGGAGAAACAGGCTCAGGCAATCCTGAAAAAAGCAGGTGAAAAGGCGGCAGAGCAGTCGGAAGCGGCAAAGAAGAAGATCCTCTCCGGCATTGACGTCGAAGTAAAACGAAGGATAATGCATGCACAGGACTCCCTGCTGAAAACGATTCTGAACAGGGTGGAAGAGGAGCTGCATGCCCGCATCAAGAACAAGCAGTACCCAAAAACCCTTTTAAACTGGGTTATTGAAGCGGCAATCGGCCTCGATGCGAATGCAGCCGGGATCAGTGCATCAAAGAATGAGCTTGACTACATAGACAAAGCATTTCTCTCGGAGGCAGAGAAAAAAGTAAAATCATACACCGGTCGCCCGGTAGCGCTGTCCCTATCCGACAACCCGCAGAACCGGCTGCAGGGCATTATTCTGACCGCTGAAGACGGGCGCACTGCATTTAATAACCAGATCAGGACGCGCATAGTAAGAAATGAGCGCGAAATACGAAAACGTATCTATGATACACTGTTCGCTGAAGAATAAAAAAATGTTGTTATAAAACGCATAAAAATAACTTTACAATAGATAGAGAAGTGTAGCCATGAAGAACGACAGGATAATAGGACAGGTAAAACGGGTAAACGGCCCGGTCATCGAGGTAATGGGAATCACGGATGCAATGATGTACGAGCTTGTGAGAGTCAGCGATGAGAACCTTATCGGAGAGATCATAAAGCTTGAAAATGAAACGGCTATTGTGCAGGTGTATGAAAACACAACCGGCATTGCACCGGGCGATCCTGTATACGGGGCAGGCATAGAGCTTTCCCTCGAGCTGGGGCCGGGAATGATAGGAACAATCTATGACGGTATTCAAAGACCGCTGGAGGAGATCAGAAAGATATCGGAGATATACATAGAGCGCGGTATTTCAGTACCGTCACTGAACAGGGATACAAAGTGGCACTTCATTCCAACGGCAAAGGCGGGCGAGAGGATCACCGGCGGTGCAATCCTCGGCACGGTACAGGAAACCGAGCGCATCAAGCATAAGATTCTTGTCCCTCCCGAAGAACGCGGCGTTATAGAGTCTATTGTTGCTGAAGGGGAATATACCGTTGAGGAACCCATTGCAATCATTCGCAGGGGGGAAGAGACAAAAGAGCTTACCCTCATGCACCGCTGGCCTATACGCGTATCTCGCCCTGTAAAGCAACGGCTGCCTCTTGACCTGCCTCTTATTACGGGACAGCGCGTTCTTGACACGCTCTTTCCTGTTGCAAAGGGCGGAACCGTAGCCATTCCGGGAGGATTTGGAACGGGCAAGACCATGGCACAGCAGGCTATTGCAAAGTGGTGCGATGCGGATATCATCGTGTATATCGGCTGCGGCGAGCGGGGAAACGAGATAACCGATGTGTTAACTGAATTTCCGAAGCTTGTTGATCCCCGCACCGGAAGGTCTCTCATGGAGAGAACCATCTTAATTGCAAACACCTCCAATATGCCGGTCTCCGCCCGCGAAGCAAGCATTTACACGGGTATTACCATGGCAGAATATTACCGTGACCAGGGATTTCACGTTGCTGTTATGGCGGATTCAACCTCCAGGTGGGCAGAGGCACTGCGTGAGCTTTCCGGCCGCATGGAGGAGATGCCTGCAGAAGAGGGTTTTCCCGCGTATCTCCCGACAAAAATTGCCGAGTTCTATGAACGGGCAGGGTATATGGAAACACTGTCGGACAGAACCGGCTCTGTTACAATAATTGGAGCTGTATCACCGCCGGGCGGGGATTTTTCCGAGCCGGTTACCCAGCACACCAAAAGGTTCATCCGCTGTTTCTGGGCGCTTGACCGGGGGCTTGCCAACGCGCGGCACTACCCGGCAATCTCATGGCTCGAAAGCTACAGTGAATACCTCGGCGAAATGAGCGTCTGGTGGGAGGAGCAGGTAAGCCCCGCCTGGCAGCAGGACCGTGCGGAAATTATGGAGCTGCTTCACAGGGAAGTACGGCTCCAGCAGGTGGTTAAACTGGTCGGCCCCGATGCCCTGCCCGATACCCAGCGCTTTGTCCTGGACGTATGCTCTCTCTTTAAAAATTCTTTTCTACAGCAGAATTCCTATGACAAAATAGACATGTTTTCCGTTCCACAAAAGCAGGTAAAAATGCTTCATATTATCGTTACTTACTGGCTCCGGGGATCAGAAGCAATCAAGCGCGGAGCGACCCTTGTCAAGTTGAGAAAGATGAAGGTGTACCAGGATATTATCAAAATGAAATTTACCGTTCCCAACGACGACCTGTCGCACCTTGACACCATCGAAGCACGGCTTGAACGTTCCCTGTCACAACTGGAGTCTGTGTATGCCTAGTACTGGTAAAAGCAAGGAAAAAGCCCTTCTGCATGGGCGTGAGTATATCGGCGTTGATAAAATTGACGGCCCGCTCATTTTTATCCGCAACACCCACCCGGTCGGTTACCGCGAGCTTGTTGAATGTGTTGATGCTAAGGGAGCAGTGAGGCTTGGAATTGTACTGGAAACCTCTAAAGAGATGGTTGTGGCGCAGATATTTGAGGGAACCTCCGGTTTGACCATGCCGGATACGCGGGTCAGGTTTTCAGGGGAGCCCCTGACCATCTCCGTTTCAGAGGAGATGCTTGGCCGCGTGTTTAACGGATTGGGCCACCCCATTGACGGGGGGGCGCCGCCGCGGGGTGACCTTGAAATGGATGCGAACGGCATGGCAATAAATCCTACTGCCCGTCAATACCCGCGGGATTTTATCCAGACCGGTATATCCACGATCGACGGCATGAATACCCTTATCAGGGGCCAGAAGCTTCCCATATTCTCCGGGAACGGCCTGCCTCATAATGAGCTTGCCGCGCAAATTGCCCGCCAGTCAAAGATCAGGGGCAGCGACACCGGCTTTGCCGTTGTCTTTGCTGCAATGGGCGTTAAGCATGACGTGGCGCGATTCTTCACACGCTCCTTTGAAGAGAGCGGCGTGCTTGAAAACGTGGCCCTCTTTCTCTCCCTGGCAGACGACCCGTCCATCGAGCGGCTGATCACGCCGCGCACCGCGCTGACGCTGGCCGAGTACCTTGCATTCGAAAGGGACATGCATGTTTTGGTCATCATGACCGATATGACCAACTACTGCGAGTCGCTCCGCGAGATATCAACCATACGCGGGGAGATCCCTTCACGAAAGGGATACCCGGGCTATCTCTATTCCGACCTCGCAGAGCTGTATGAGCGCTCAGGCATGATAAAGGAGCATAAAGGCTCGATCACCTCTCTACCGATACTTACCATGCCCAACGACGATATCTCCCACCCGATCCCGGATCTTTCGGGATACATCACCGAGGGGCAGATAGTCTTTGAAAGAGAGATGGACGGAAGGGGAATCTATCCGCCTATTGCAGGACTGCCTTCACTTTCCCGCCTTATGAAGGATGGCATCGGCGAAGGCATGACCCGCGAGGATCACCCCCATCTGGCAAGCCAGCTTTTTGCAGCATACAGTTACGTAAAGGATGTGCGCAACCTTGCCTCCGTTATCGGCGAGGAGGAGCTGACCCCCCTTGACCATATCTACCTTGATTTTGGCAAGGAGTTCGAGCAGAGGTTTGTCTCCCAGCGTAAAGATGAAGACAGGAGCATCGAGCAGACCCTTGATATCGGGTGGGAAGTTTTAAGAGTACTACCGGTTGAAGAGCTGCACCGTATTACCGAAGAGGAGATAGAGAAATTTTATGGAAAGTAAGCCCTGTTTCATACGCCAATTTTAATAAAAAGGAAAACCGTGGCACAGTTACATTTCGCACCGACCAAAACAAACCTCCTCAGGCTTCGCGAGGACCTTTCCTTCGCACGCCAGGGCCACGAGCTGCTTGACCAGAAGCGCAACATTCTGATCATTGAGCTCCTTGCTCTCGTTGACCAGACCGTTGACTTTCAGAACCGCATTGAGGATGCCCTGGCAAAAGCATACAAGGCATTTGAAGAAGCTGTATTACAGATGGGAAAGCTTAATGTCCGGCATCTTACCGGCGCAGTCAACATTCAGACGGATATTACCATCCGGACAAGAAAGGTCATGGGAGTGATACTGCCGGTAGTGGATACGAATTTTGTCGAGAAATCCCCCTATTTCAGCTTAATGGGAACGAGCTTCTGGATTGACAGCGCGCTGGGAGCCTTTAAGGAGGCGCTGAGCCAGATGGGCAAACTCGCAGAGCTGAAAATATCCGTGTTAAGGCTGTCAAATGAAGTGCGCAAGACCATACGAAAGGTAAATGCACTGGAAAAAATCGCAATCCCGGACCTTAAAGATACTGTTTCTTATATACAAAGCAGGCTTGAAGAAAATGAGCGGGATATGTTTGTTTTAATGAAACTGGTAAAAGAACGGCTCGAAAAAAAGAAAGAAAAACAATGGAGAAAAAATCGTGAATAGTCCCATCAAAAAAATAATGGTATATGTTGACGGAACAGAACAGTCCATCACCGCGGCACAGTTTGCCATCTGCCTTGCCCGATACAGTGATGCTGAACTTGTAGCATACTATATAATAAACACGAAAGCACTGGATGAACTCTTAAAAGCAAGCATCTTTCTCAAGGATGAACAAATAGAGTATGAACATGACCTGGAGGAAGACGCCAAACGCTACCTTAATTATGTTCAGGAGCTTGCACGGGCAAAAAATACACTCATTACCACTAAAAGCAGCACGGGAAGTGTGTATCAGGAGATTGTGAATGCTGTGAAAGAAGAAGGTATAGATCTTCTTGTCATCGGGGAGCTTTCCAGGATTCGCAGCAGGAGGGACGAGTTTTATGATGAAACGGAACGTGCCATGCGTTCGGTTCCGTGCTCAGTATTGATCGTAAAAGATGAAGATCACGTGTATGAGTTATACGAATCTCTCAGGTGATGATTTTATGTATATTAACGGCCTATTTGTAATGTATTTTTGAATACTCTATAATGATAGGTGATTTCCAAAGCTTATTCTCTATCGAGGTATTGTATGTCATTTATTGATCTCATTACAGAAAATGTTATAAAAGTACCGCTTCAATCAACCAGTAAACCTGCGGTGTTGAGAGAGCTGGTTCAAATATTAAAAGATGCCGGAAAAATCGATGATTTCGACGCTGCATTACAGGCAATAGTTGAACGTGAAGACAAGCAAAGTACCGGCCTGGAAAAGGGTATTGCAGTACCCCATGGAAAAACAGCCTCGGTAAAAAGCCTGGTTACCGCCATAGGCATATCAAAGGACGGAATAGATTTCAACGCTATAGACGGAAACCCTACAAAGCTCTTTTTCCTGTTAATAGCACCTCCCAACATGCCGGGGCCGCATGTTGAAGCTCTCGCTGAAATTGCAAAACTGTCCCGCTCGCCGGTATTCTGCGACGCACTTGTCAACACCAGGAATGCGAAGGAAGTTGTTGAATTGCTGAAAGAGGAGTAAAAGAGAAAAGAGTAAAACCATTTCCTCATTTTTCCAGAAGCTTATCTACCGCTTTCGTCTGCTCTTCCGTTGCTTTGTTCAGATCCTCAATAATCTTCTTCGTATGCTC